>DATABQ010000073.1:0-2587 GCA_036259495.1 Longimicrobiales bacterium
GAGACGCGTGCGACGTGGGATGCATTCTCCGCGGCGCTGCACGTGCTCACACCGCGGATCGAAGCGGCACTGGAGCTCGTGGCTGAAGTCGTCGTGAATCCCGTGTTCCCGGCGGAGGAGATCGAGCGCCGTCGCTGCGAGCGGCTCGCGGCCATCCTCCAGGAGCGCGATGAGCCGCGCACGATGGCCACCCAGGCTTTCAACCGCCACGCCTACGGCCACGACCACCCGTACTCTGCTCCGCTTGCCGGCACACGGCCGAGCGTCGAGGCGCTTCAGCGGGATGACCTGCTCCACCTGTATCGCGAGCGATTTTCGCCGTCGAACGCATTCCTCGTGCTGGTCGGCGATGTCACGGCTGGTGCCGCGCTGCCCCTCCTGGAGCGACTGTTCGGCGACTGGAGCTCCTCGCCCGTGAAGCCGCTGCCGGGGCTCGGGCAGGTGCCGGAAACGGAGCCGGCGGTGCATATTGTCAATCGCCCTGCCGCGCCGCAGTCGGAGCTGCGTGTGGGGCTGCCCGGGCCGCGCCGCGACACGGACGACTACTTCCCGCTGCTCGTGGCGAACACGGTACTCGGCGGCGCATTTACGTCCTGTCTGAACATGCGCCTGCGTGAGGAAAAGGCTTATACATATGGGGCGGGCTCGAGCTTCGCGCTCCGTGCAGGCGGCGGTCCGTTCATCGCCAGCACTGCGGTGGCAACGGCCGCCACGGCGGACGCGATCGACGTGATGGTGACGGAGATCGCGCGCATGGCGCAGGAACATGTCCCTGCCGACGAGCTGGAGCGCGCGAAGAACTACATCGTTCTAGGCCTGCCGCGCACGTTCGAGACGACGGGTGACATCGCGCAGCACGTGAGCGAGATCGCGCTGCACGAACTCGGCGTGGACTACTATGACACCTACGCGGAGCGCGTCCGCGGTGTGAGTGCGGCAGATGTGCAGGCCGCATCCGCGCGGTGGCTGAGGCGCGACGCATTGACGATCGCGATCGCAGGAGACGCGACCGCGGTCAGGAACGATCTGGAATCGTTGAACATCGGAGCGGTGCATGTCGACGAAAACGGCTGAACAGCCGGTGAGCATACCTTTCGAGCGATACAGGCTGGACAACGGTCTGCGCGTGGTCCTGTCGCGTGACACGAGTGCACCGGTGGTGGCGGTGAACCTGTGGTACAACGTCGGCTCGCGGAATGAGAGGCCGGGGCGCACCGGCTTCGCTCACCTGTTCGAGCACATGATGTTTCAGGGCTCGGAGCACGTGCCGGAGATGGCGCACTTCGCGATGATCGAGCAGGCCGGCGGCTCGCTGAACGGCTCGACCTGGCTGGATCGCACGAACTACTTCGAGACCCTGCCCGCGCACTATCTCGAGCTGGGCCTGTGGCTCGAGTCGGACCGGCTCGGGTGGCTGCTGCCGGCGATGACGCAGGAGAAGCTCGACAACCAGCGCGATGTCGTGAAGAACGAGCGACGGTGGCGTGTCGACAACCAGCCGTATGGCGACTGGGACGAGCGGCTGCAGGCGATGATGTTCCCGCCCGATCACCCTTACCACCATTCGGTGATCGGCTCGATGGAAGACCTCGACGCGGCGAGCCTCGAGGACATAGAGCAGTTCTTCCGTACGTACTACACGCCGAGCAATGCCGTGCTGTCGATCGTCGGTGACTTCGATCCGGCGACCGCACGCGATCTCGTGCAGCGCTACTTCGGCGAGATCCCGGCCGGCGCGCCGATCCCGCCGATTCCGGGCCGCACTGACATACCGCTCGCGATGCAGGGCGAGGTGCGCGACACGGTGGAGCAGGACATCTCGCTCGCGCGCGTCTATCAGGCGTACCGCATTCCGCCGTACGGCTCCGACGAGTACTACGACGGCCTCGTCGCCTCATACATCCTCGGTGCCGGCAAGGCCGCACTGCTGTATCGCACGCTCGTGCGTGACCGCCAGCTCGCGCAGGATGTCATCGCGTACTCGTTCCCGATCGTGGCCGGCGCATCCATGATGGTCGTGTGGGCGACTGCGCGCCCGGGCACCGCCATGGACGAGCTCGAGGCTGCACTGACGGAACAGATCGAGGCGCTGGGCCGCGTGGATGATGCCGACGTCGAGCGCGCCGTCGCCATGCTCGAAGCCAGCCACCTGACGGAGCTCCAGACGGTGAACGAGCGCGCCGACCAGCTGTCGATGTATACCACATTGTTCGACGATCCCGATCGCATCAACTCCGAGCTGGGCCGCGTGCGCGCCGTTTCGACTGCGGATGTGCGTGCGTTCGCCACGCACTACCTGCGTCAGGACAACCGCGCAGTGCTCCGCTACGTCCCGAAGAACGGAGCCGGCTCATGACGGTGGATCGCACCACCCCGCCGCCGGTCGCGCCGATACGCACGTTCCGCTTCCCGCGCGTCGACCGTCAGCAGCTCGCGAACGGCATCACGCTCTACAGCGCGGATCGCGGTGACCTGCCGCTCGTGACGGTGCGCGCAGTCATCGATGCAGGTGCAGCGGCCGAACGCGCAGGAGAGGAAGGGCTGGCGTGGCTGACTGCGAGCGCTCTCGAAGGCGGGACGGCGAAGC
>DATABQ010000074.1:0-2510 GCA_036259495.1 Longimicrobiales bacterium
GGGGGTCCACGCGACCGGGCAGGTGGTCGGCGTGGTCGTGCCGCAGCGCTGGGATGCGGCCGAGCTGCGACGCGCGTTGAACGAGGTGCTCCCTCGCGACCTGTGGGTTGCAGAAGCGGCGCAGGCCGCGCCGGACTTTCATGCCCGCTACCATGCCGTCGCTCGCGGGTACATGTACAGAATCGGCACGGCCGATAGTGCGCGCTCGCCATTCGTGCGGCGGTGGTGCTGGCCGCTCGCTCAGACGGTGCCGCTGGACCGCCTGAACGATGCGGCCGCTCGTTTTTGCGGCGAGCACTCGTTCCGCGCATTCGCGAAGGCCGGCCAGCCGCATCGCGGCGAGCACTGCACCGTGCATCGTGCGCAGTGGCGGCCGGGCGCCCGCGGAATGCTGACGTTCCGGGTGGTGGCCAACCGGTTTCTGCACCACATGGTGCGCTACATGGTCGGCACCATGGTCGACGCAGGGCTCGGTCGCCGGCCGGCCGCGCACATCGACGCACTGCTCCGCGGTGAGCCTGGCATGGTGACTTCGCGCCCGGCGCCGGCGGCGGGACTGTACCTGACACGCGTGTATTACGACACAGCACACCTCGCATCGAACGAAGACTGGAGCGCCGGGGACTCAGCCGATGAAATTCTTTCTTGACAGCGCAGACCTGACCGAGATCCGCCGTGCAATGGACGCAGGGCTGATCGACGGCATTACGACGAATCCTTCCCTGCTCGCGAAAGTGGCGGGCGCGGATCACGAGCCGCGCGACCTGCTGGCGGAGATCTGCCGGATCGTGCCGGGCCCGATCAGCGCCGAGGTGGTTGCGACAACGAAGGAGGAGATGCTGCGCGAGGGTCGTGAGCTCGCGAAGCTGGCGGACAACATCGTCGTGAAGGTGCCGCTCACGGAGGATGGGCTGATGGCCTGCCGTCAGTTCCGTTCCGAGGACATCCGCGTGAACGTCACGCTCTGCTTCTCCGCTGCACAGGCACTGCTCGCCGCCAAGGCCGGAGCATCGTACATCTCGCCGTTCGTCGGCCGCCTGGACGACATCGCCCAGGATGGCATGCAGCTCATCGAGCAGATCGTGCAGATCTACAGCAACTACGACTTCCAGACGGAGGTGCTGGTCGCGTCCGTACGGCACCCGGTGCACGTGGTACAGGTCGCGCTGCTCGGCGCGGATGTCGCCACAGTGCCGGCGAAAGTGCTGCACCAGCTCATGCACCACCCGCTGACCGACAAGGGACTGGCAGCGTTCCTGGCGGACTGGGAGAAGCTGCCGGAGGCCAAGCGGGCGATCTGATGCGGCGCATTCACGAGTGCATCGCGCAACACACGATGAGTGTTCCGTGGCGATGATCGAGGGGCCGGACACCGGGTACCGCAATCCGCTCGTCGAGCGGTACGCATCGCGAGAGATGAGCGCGATCTTCTCGCCGGCGTTCAAATTCCGCACGTGGCGCCGGCTCTGGCTGGCGCTGGCGGAGGCGGAGCAGGCACTCTGGCTCGAGATTCCCGACAGTGCGATCAGTGCGATGCGTGCGCAGCTCGACAACATCGACCTCGCTCGCGCCGCGGAGCTCGAGAAGCGCCTGCGTCACGACGTCATGGCGCACGTGCATCATTTCGGCGAGGTCGCGCCGGACGCGAAGGCGTTCATCCACCTCGGTGCTACGAGCGCGTTCGTCACGGACAATACGGAGCTGCTCCAGCACCGGGATGCCCTGCTGCTGGTGCGGCGCCGGCTGCTCGCCTGCATTGCCGCGCTCGCGGCGTTCGCGCGGGAGCATCGCGCGCTGCCGACGCTCGGCTTCACCCACTTCCAGCCGGCACAGCCCACCACCGTCGGCAAGCGTGCGGCGCTGTGGATCCAGGACCTGCTCCTCGATCTCGAGGAGGTCGACTTCCGGCTCACGAACGTCCGGTTCCGCGGTGTACGCGGAACGACCGGTACCGAGGCATCGTTCCTCGAGCTGTTCAACGGCGATGGCAGCAGGGTCGATGAGCTGAACCGCCGGATTGCAACGGCGATGGGGTTCGACCGGCTCTACGCGGTCACGGGGCAGACCTACACACGCAAGACCGATTACGCGTATCTCGCGTCACTCGCGGGCATCGCGACATCGTCATCGAAGTTCGCGCACGACATCCGTCTGCTCCAGCACCTGAAGGAGATCGAAGAGCCGTTCGAGGATGAACAGATCGGCTCATCGGCGATGGCCTACAAGCGCAACCCGATGCGCACCGAGCGCATCACGGCGCTCGCGCGGCATGTCATCGCGCTCACGATCGATCCGGCGTTCACGGCCGCCACACAGTGGCTCGAGCGCACACTGGATGACTCCGCGAACCGCCGGATTGCGATTCCGGAGGCATACCTCGGCATCGACGCAGTGCTGCTGCTGCAGCACAACGTGAGCGCGGGGCTGGTGGTGCGCCCCGGCGTCATCAGACGCCATCTCGACGAAGAGCTGCCGTTCATGGCGACGGAAACGATCCTGATGCACGCCGT
>DATABQ010000075.1:0-4269 GCA_036259495.1 Longimicrobiales bacterium
GCCACCGAGTACCATCGGCAGAAGTACCTGGAGCCGATCGCGCGCGGCGAGCACATCACCACACTGGCCCTGAGCGAGCCAGGCACGGGCATGCACTTCTACATCCCGCAATCGCGGCTTTCGCGGAGCGGCGACGACTACGCCATCGAAGGCACGAAGAGCTTCATCACCAACGGCGGCCACTGCGATTCCTATGTGGTATCCACCGTCGCAACGGAGCATCCGTCGAGCGATGGCGCATTCAGCTGTATCGTGCTCGATGCCGACACACCCCACATGGAGTGGATGGACGAGTGGCACGGGTTCGGGATGCGCGCCAACAGCTCGCGCACGCTGCGGCTGAACTCGGCGCCGATCGCGCGCGCCAACCTGCTCGGTGCCGAGGGCGACCAGATGTGGTATGTCTTCGAGGTAATCGCACCGTACTTCCTGATCGCGATGGCCGGCACATATCTGGGCGTTGCGCAGGCGGCTTTCGACATCGCGCGAGAGCACGCCGGCTCGCGCCGCTTCGCGCACACCGGTGAGCTGCTCGGCGCGGATCCCATCGTCTCGCACCGCCTGGGTGCGATGTGGTCGGAGCTCGAACGCACACGCCACCTCATCTATTCCGCCGCTACACGCGGCGATGCGGGCGATCCTGAAGCCCTGCTCCCCATCCTCGCCTGCAAGGCTGCCGCGGGCGACACAGCCGTGTGGATAGCCAACGAAGCGATGACACTGTGCGGCGGCACCGCCTACCGTGAGAACAGCAGGCTCGGCCGGCTGCTGCGCGATGCCCGCGCAAGTCACGTCATGGCGCCGACGACCGATCTGCTGAAGACGTGGATTGGCCGTGCGCTCGTGAAACTGCCCCTCGTCTGACGGTGCCGCCCCGCATCCTCGTTGCAGGCGACTCGACCGTTGATCGCCCGTGGCGCACTGCGCTCGCGGATGCATCGGACGTCGACACGGCAGAAGGCGCGGAAGCAGCCGAGTCGCTATCGCAATACGATGTGGTGCTGATCGAGACCGGCTCCGTCGACGCACTCGCGGTCGCGCAGCGACTACACGCGGCCGACCGGGCGCTGCAGCTCGTCGTCGTCACGCCGCCCCACGCCCGCGCGCAGCTGGAGCGCGCCATGGTCCTGCGCCCCGGGATCGGCGAAGTGTGGATCGCTGACCCCACGGAGATCGATGCGGATTACATCGAGCGCGCTGCGGCCGTGACCCGGCAGCGGCGCGGGTTTCAATCCGTGCACCGCCGCATCGAGCACGACCTGGCCGCAATCGAGCCGCATGCGGCCCGACGAGCGATCATCTCCGACGCCTACCTCGCCGCACTGCTCGGAGTCCTCCCCGATCCGGTGATCTCCGTAGATGGAGGTGGGCATATCGTGTCCTGGAATCAGGCGGCGGAAACCTTCTTTCATCGCCCACGCGTGAGCGCTCTCGGGGAGCCGGTTCTGCGGATCCTGGCACCCGCAGAGCCGGAAGCGCTCGGCCGTCTGCTCGAGTCGGCAGCGTCCCGGATGACTCAGCGTGGCGAACTGGAGTTCACGATCACCGGTGAGCAGTTCATCACGGAAGCAGTAGTGACGCGGGTCAGCGCAGAGGGGCGGGAGGCCCGGCTGATCGTGCTCCACGACGTGACGGAGCAGCGTCGAATTCAGGCGGAGATGGAGGCGAACGCAGCGGAGCTCGAGTCGCAGTCGGAGGAGCTCCAGCAACAGTCGTCCGCGCTGGAGGAGGCGCAGGCCGAGCTGCAGGCAGCCAACGATGAGCTGCAGCGAGCAAATGCCGCGCTCACGCAGCGCACGCTCGAGGCGGAACGCGCACGCGAGGAGGCGGAGCAGGCGAATCGCGCGAAGAGTGATTTCCTCGCGACCATGAGCCACGAGATCCGCACTCCCATCAACGCCATCATCGGCTACAACGAGCTGCTGCGCATGGAGCTCGCCGGACCGCTTCGGCCGCAGCAGCGCCATCACCTGGAGCGGATCCATGCGAGCAGCGAACACCTGCTCGGCCTCATCGAGGACGTGCTCGATCTGGCCAAGGTGGAGGCACGGCGGGTGGAGGTCGAACGTGATTACGCTCTCGCCGTGAATGCCGTGGCCGCGGCCGTAGAGATCGTCGCACCCCAGGCGAGCGCAGGCGATATCACACTCGCAAGCCGCGCGCTCGACCATAGCGGTGACGCATTCTATTTCGGCGACGAGCGACGCGTTCAGCAGATCGTGGTGAACCTGCTCGCAAACGCCATCAAATTCAGTGATCCGGGCGGACGTGTGGAGATCTCGTACGGCGTTGCGGACGACGCGCCGATCGAGGGCAATGACGCGACCTTTATCGCCGTTTCCGATAACGGCATAGGCATCGCACCGCACGACCTGCAGCGCATCTTCCGCCCCTTCGAACAACTCCAGCAGGGTCTCACCCGGAAGCACGGAGGCGCGGGTCTCGGCCTCGCCATCAGCCGCGAGCTGGCGCAGCTGATGGGCGGTGACATCACGGTGGAGAGCACCCCCGGCGCAGGCTCCACGTTTACGCTGTGGCTCCCGCGAAACGGCAGCGACGCGCAACCGGCTGCTGCTATCGTGCGGGATCCTGCGGCGGATCCCTACCCAGGCGGTGTCGCGGAGGCCGGGCATGCTGTGCACCGGTCGATCGACGCCGTCACAAGGGAGTTCACGCGCAAGCTTCGCGACTCACTCGCCGTTGCACGCGCTCTGCCTGACACTGTTCTGCAGGATCATGTCTCGACGTTCGTCGCTGACGTCGCACAGACACTGATCGACGTGTCTGTAAACGACGGCGCGCCGTCGCTCGTGCGGGACGGATCGGAGATACAGAGTTTCATCGCTCAGCTGCACGGCCGCCAGCGCGCGCGGTTCGGCTGGACGGCCGACGCTCTGACGCGCGAGGCAGATGTGCTCTACGGCGTTCTGGAAGAGATCATTCGGCGCGAATGCGTCGATTGCAGCACGGCCGACGCAGATGCCGCTCTGAAGATCGTGGAGCGGATGCTGAACAACTCGTGCGAGATCAGCGTCCGGTTCCTCGATCGCGCGTGAGCGTCAGCCACCGCCCGGACGCGGAACCCATTCTGCAGAATGGCTGGTCCGCGTATACGGGTGCCACGGTCACGCATGTGGTGACCGCGCTGGAGGGACACACCGCTGTTCCGATCAGCCATTCTGCAGAATGGGTTCCGCGTCCGCCCTGCGCATGTGCACGATCATGTTCGGGAGCAGCCACGGCATGCCGAGTCGTGTGACCGCGTGATGGTAATGCATGAAGAACCGGCGCAGCGGTGCGTAGGGCCAGAAGAAGTGCTGTACGTACGGAACATATACCACGCTCTCCACCTCGAGACCGCGTTCCGAGCCGATCGCCCGCAGACGGCGGATGGTGTTCGCGCGGTAGTATAGATCGTACGGAAGTGATCGCCCCTTCAGCACGCGCCAGACGATCTCTGCGCCGAAGTTGCCGATCATCTTTGCGATCATCGCGTGGTAGCCGAGCAGATTGGGCGTGATTATGATCGCCGATCCGCCCGGCCTCAGCACGCGCCCCACCTCGGTCAGGAATCGCTCCGGTGTCGCAGCGTGCTCGATCGTGTCGAGTGATACGACAATGTCGCACGAGGCCGTTCGGAACGGCAGCGCATACATGTCGGCGCACGCAGCGTTCACGCCCGAGTTGGCAGCTGCTGCCTCGAAGCTGATGTCAGCGCCAACGCGCACACGGGCGCCGCTCCACAGGTGATCGACCACGTACTGCCGCTGGCCGCACGCGACGTCCAGCACCGTCGCGCCGTCCCACTGCACGGGAATCATGCCCGCGGCTTCGCGGATCACCTGCATGTTGAGCTCGGCCATCGCATCCGGGCTCGTGACGTGACCGAACTCATGCGGGGCGGGCCTCTCCACTGCCATGACCGCCGGACCCTCACGCGCGGGCCGGTTCATTGCTGCGCGCGAAGCAGGAAGAGCTCGACTGCGGCCGCGAGATGGCTTCGGCGCCACCCGCTGCCGCTCTCCATCGAGCCTTCCAGGTGGAGTGCTGTGCCGCTGCTCAGCAGGAAATCGGCTTCCATCGCGAGGCCGTTGCTCCGGCCGGCACGCTCCGGCGCGTAGACATTCTCGGCGCCGCGGTTTCGGGTGAATCCGCGCGTCATGAGCTGGAGCCGCCCCTCCAGCAGGCTGCTTCGTGCCTCGAGGAGCCACTCTCTGCCGTGACCACCCATAGGATGCCCGAGCAGAACGCCGCGTGAGCTCCAGCCAT
>DATABQ010000076.1:0-3463 GCA_036259495.1 Longimicrobiales bacterium
TCGAAGAGATTCTCATCCATGAAGCGACGGAAGCTGTGGATGCTGTCCGGCTCCATCGGATAGTACTCGTCGAGATTGAAAGTGATCACGTTGGAGAAGTCGAGCCCCTCCTCGCGATGCATGCGGATCAGCTCGCGGTAGACTTCGATCGGCGTGCTGCCCGTCGCCAGGCCGAGAACCGGCTGCTCTCCACGCTCCGTCTTCTCGCGCATGATCTCCGCGATTCGTTCCGCGATGATGCGCGCGAAATCGTCGTGCTCTTCGACAATGACGACGGGTACCTTCTCGCGCCGCGAACGCGATGCCTGCTTGCGGCCGGGGACCGTCTGCTGTTGTACCGGGCTTTTCACGCTGGCTGATGGTTCCATCCGTCGGTAGCTCCATGAGTCGAATTTTGTGCCGGCTGCCGCAATGTACTGCCGACCGCGGGGCGTGCAACGATCTGCACGATCTGCTCCAGCGCGGGCGGCGGAGCGCTTCCCCTGTAACGCCACGACCGGTTCCGGGACAGTAGGGGTGTGGCTCGGGAAGCCCGATGAGCCGTCACCCTGACAGGAGGACACACATGAACGCGAGCAGACTGGCTGCAGGTGTGCTGGCCGTACCGCCGCGCCTGCATGAGGAGCTGGACGAGGCTATCGAGCGGCTGTCGCAGCGGCTCATGCGCAATGGCGGAAATCCGCATCAGAACGGGCATTCGTCCGCCACGGTGTCCCCCGACACGGCACGCCTGCAGGAATCACTTCGTTTCCTCGGGCAGGTCGCGTCCGGCTGGCACGAGCTGCCGGACGGAGTACTGCCGGACGCGGGAGCCGGCTACGGATCCACGGTGGTAGTGGAGGATGTCGATCGTGGGGGCGTCGAGAGCCTGACGTTGATGACGGGTGCGCTGGTCGACATCGATCGCGGACAGGTGTCGCTCGCATCGCCGATCGGGCGCGCACTGCTCGGCACGGCGCCGGGAGTCGTGGTGACGGTAGATACGCCGCAACGGCAGCGCAGACTGCGCGTGATCTCCGTTTGCACTCTGCGCGATCGGATCAGACAGGAGGCGTGACGTGATAAGATCTGCTGGGCACGCGGCCGCTGTCGATCTCGACCTGCTCCTGCTCCACCGCAGCCAGGTGAGCGCACCGTTTCACTACGGCGTTCCGTATTGCGCCGAAGGCGCTTCCAGCGCTGACGTACAGTTCGGGCACCGGCTCGCCTGGACCGGAATCGTCGTCGCACAGAACGGGCAGGCCTTGTCGGTCGGTGACTTCGGCGCCACCTGCTCCTGCCGGCGCAGTCTGTTGATCCCCTTCACGAGCAGGAACACCGCGAATGCAACGATCAGGAACGCCATCACGTTGTTGATGAACTGGCCGTAGTTCAGCGTCACGGCGCCGGATGCCTGCGCATCCGCGATCGTGACGTACGGCGGCGCAGGGTCGCCCGCTCGCAGCACCGCGAAAAGGTCCTTGAAATCCACACCGCCCAGGAGCAGCCCGACGGGCGGCATCAGCACGTCGTCCACGAGCGATTTCACAATCGTGCCGAACGCGCCACCAATGATGATGCCTACGGCCATGTCCACGACGTTGCCCTTGACGGCAAATTCCTTGAATTCCTTCATGAGTGCCATCGTCGGCTCCTGATTGTGAGGAAGACACCAGCCCAATTTCGCCAGTGCCGCTGCGCGGAGCAATAATCGCTCGACGTCCAGGGCGAGGCCCCGCGGTGAACCCGGTTCTCACCCTCCCGGTCTGCCCCACATTGTATTATCTTTGTTGAGCGCACAGACGTCTGATTTCACCCCCGCGGGAGCCGGCTTCCCGCGGGGGTGATCAGCATTGTCACGTCCGTCGTCCGGGGAGCTGCGTCGCACGACATCCCCTTACGATCGGTTCGAACGGAGGTACCCAGTGGATTCCTACGCACGGCAGCTTCGCACGCCCGAAGAGCGGGTCGGGATGCTGCCCAATGCCAGCCTGCCTCCGCCTCATGCGTCCGCGGCGGAGTCTGAGGATGCGTTGCTCTTTTCCGCGCTCCGCGATGGAAATGAGAAAGCATTCGCGCGTGCGGCCGACCAGTACTTCAGCGGGATGCTGCGCCTCGCGCTGACGCACGTCGACAGCCGCGCGACGGCGGAAGAGGTCATCCAGGAAACGTGGATGGCTGCCATCCGCGGCATCGATCGGTTCCAGGGCAGGTCTTCCGTGAAGACCTGGCTGTTCCACATCCTTCGCAACCTCGCACGAACGCGGGGCAGCCGTGACTCACGGATGCGGACGTTCAGCGACTTGCGCGGAGCGCCGTTCACCGAAAGCGACGTGGATCCGGTGGAGATGGTCGTGGACGCTCGCGCAGCGAACGGCGGTCACGAGCTACAGGCCATGTGGGTCAGGTCCACGGATCCGGAGCAGCAGCTCCTCGCCCGCGAGCTGGCCGATCACATCGCCCGTGCCCTGGCCGCTTTGCCGCCGCGCCAGCGGGAGGTGATCACCTTGCGCGACGTGGAAGGGTGGAGCGCAGAGGATGTGTGTAACGCGCTGGGGCTTTCCCAGACCAATCAGAGGGTCATACTCCACCGCGCGCGGGACAGGGTAAGAAATGAGCTGCAGGACTATCTGGCGAAGAACAACGGTTGCGGCGATGACGAAGAACCCGAAGTGCGCTGAAGTTTCCGGGCTGCTGAACGATTATCTGGATAAAGCCCTGCCGCAGACCGTGCGGCAGGGCGCTGAGGCGCACCTGCGCGCGTGCGTCCAATGTCGCACCACCCTGCGCGACCTCAGATGCACCCGCCGTTTGCTCCGCCGAATGCCGCGCGAACCAATGCCCGATCCCATGAAGCACACACTCCTCGGCACGCTCCGCAGCAATCGACCGTCAGGCGGTCAGTCACACTCTCCACCACCACATGCACGACCTCACGATCCGGACAGCTGATTCCGATCATCCTTCAGATCTTCCGCAATTCGTTCACAAAGCACGTTCAGGTGCCGCGCCCGCCTCCGGACATACTCCCGATATCCAAATCGGCAGGCGAGATATGAGCCGCCGATGACCAACGCAGGAAACGCGACCGCAAGCGCCAGCGAACCCATCGCACCGGCCACCGCACCACCAGCGCCCAGTCCGACTCCGCCGCCCACTCCGCCCAGCACGCCACCAAAGAGCCCGCCCGCGAGCTCGCCGTACCGCTCCTCGATCCGAATCGTCGTTGCGCCGCGATGCACGGCCACACTTACTTCCGTGCGTCGACCGCTGTTCGTCGATGCGGACCAGGTAAACGTGCTACCGACAAATCGGGATTCGCCCGCCTCGTCCATGGCTGAACCGACGCTCAGCACCAGCCGCTGGAGCGCCGGCTCGTCCACCTCGAATGGCAGCGTCCGCTCCACGCTGATCCGCACCGGCGCGCCGGCTAGACGCGCGGCCGTACCGGCCGGCCGCGTCGAACGCTACAGCTCCAGCTCGT
>DATABQ010000077.1:0-2917 GCA_036259495.1 Longimicrobiales bacterium
TCGTCATGCGCCCGGATTCGTCCCTGTGCGTGCCGTAGAGATGGCCATGATCGTCGGTGCACAGCACCCGTCCGTTGCGCCCGCTCACGAACACGCTGAGCGAGTTGCCCGGCTGGAGACGCCAAACGACATCGCTGAAGCTGTCGACGAAGTAGACCGTACCATCCTCCATTGCGACAATGCCGCTCGTCAGGGGACCGGGCGGACCGAGTGTAGGGATGGTCGGTATGGTCGGAATCGCGCCCGAGGACGCCAGGAGGAGCGGGACGGTTATCGAATAGAGACGGTTCACATGAGCCTCCCTGCGAAGGGGCGCCGGAGCACGGGTGATTCGGATCGCCGATGCCCGCAGCCGATGCGGGTGGTATTCGTCAGTGGACGCATGAGCACACTACGCGACCTTGCAGCAACAGGATTCGCCCGAAGGACCGAAGCGCATCAGGTGAGACGCGCTCAGCGGCGAAAGCGTTGCCATTCGAGCCGCATGCTTGATGAGCGCAATGCGCGTTCCCCATGCGTGCAGGGTGCTATGTGCTGCGATGACAATGTGTTGGATCGGAAGGGCGCGAAATGTCGGCTCGGCAGGTCGTCTTGGCGGCGGGACGTCGATTCCCGATTACGGACAGCAGGCCCGCCGGGCCGGCTGCGGCACACCTCGTTCAGCTCGATGAACGCCGGATCAGGGGCGCGGCTGACCGGTCAGGATCGCGGTGGCGGTCAGGCGCGCGGCTGACCGGTCATAATCGCGGCTGCCGGGTCAGGGGCGCGGCTGGCCGGTCAGGATGGCGGTGGCGGTGAGAACCAGGAGAGCGAATGCGAGCTCGGCGCCCGCGGTGATCCGCAGGCGTTGCACTCCGCCGATCTCGCGCAGCCGCGGCCGGACCTGGCGCCAGTTGACGAAGCCGGCGATCGCAACGAGCGCTACGAAGAGCAGCTTCGCCAGCAGCACGCGACCGTACGTAGTCGTCCAGAGCTGGGGGACGGCGCTGAGATGCATCACCGAGTTCACCACGCCCGACACGACGACGACCGCGCCGCCGGCGAGGGCGATCGGTGAGAACGTGTCGATCGCGTCCGCGGCGCGGGCATCGCCGTCCGGCTCCGCACGGCGCAGCACGGGAATGGCGACCAGGATGAGCACCGCGAGCGTGCCGAGCCAGGCGCCGGCCGCGGCGACGTGTACCGCGTCGTTCAGGATGATCAGTCTGCCGAGGCCGGTCGCGCCGGCCGCATGGCCGGAGAGCGCGGGTATCGCCGACAGTCCCAGCACGGCGATCACGGCCACGACCAGACCGGCGCGGTCACGCCCGGGCCGCGCCCATACGATGGCCATGCCGAGGAGCGCGAACAGCACCGACTGGAGCAGCCACGCACGACCCCAGCTCGTGTCCGTCAGCATGATCGAGAGCAGCTCGGTGTTCCACGCGCGCTCCGCTCCGTGCAGTGCGATGGACTGGAACCAGAGCCGCAGCACGGCAGACGCCGCGAGCAGCAGTGCGCCCACCGTGATCGTGCGCCACACGCGGCGCTGGAGCGTCACGTTCGCAGACTCACTCAGGCCAAGCCTCGGCATGAGCACGGCGCGGAACGTCACACTTCCCAGCAGAAGCAGCAGCGCCACGAAGTGCAGACCGCGCGCGATGGCGTCGCGGGTACCACCGACGCTCTCCGGCTCCTCGTGATGAGCATGCATGTCCCCCGCTGTCCCCGCTGCCGCTGCCGTATCGCCCGTCGGCTGGATGCCGTCAGTCGCCGCCGCACCAGCGATCGAGTCTCGCGCGGCCGCCGCCAGCGCGCTGTCCGGCGCGAGCACGAACGAGTAGGATCCCTCGAGGACGTGACCGTCCGCGCCGGCCGTGCGCCACTGCACCGTCCACGTTCCCGGCTGCACGAGCTCGGGCAGCGAAACCGTGATCTCGCGGTCCGACCCGTCGACGAACACGACGCCCCCCGTCGACACGGCCTCGCCGTCCGGACCGATCAGCGTCACGCCCGTATAGCGCGCCTCGATTCGCGCCGAGAACAGCAGGCGCAGATGCGAGGGCATCACGTACACGACTTCGTCCGGTCCCGGCGATGACTCGTCCAGGCGGATGTGCGCGTGCGCTGCCATCGGCACCAGCAGTGCGGCGATGAACAGGCCCGTCAGCGTAATGCTGCGCTCCACCGCACGTCGGCTCACTCGGGATCGCGTGGACATGCACACAAGGTAAAGGAGCCGGCCGTGACTGTCACGACACCGCGTACCGAATTCGTCGCCGGCGCCACCGGCTACACCGGCAGCGCCCTGGTTCAAGAGCTGCGCAGCCGCTCGATCGAGACGATCGCCCACGTCCGGCCCGACTCCCCCACCCTCCCACAATGGCGCGAGCGATTCGAAGCCGCCGGCGCGGTCGTGGACACAACCCCTTGGGAGGAGGACGCACTCGCAGCGACACTCGCACGGACACAGCCGAGCGTCGTGTTCGCACTCCTCGGCACCACACGCGCGCGCATGCGGAAGGCAGGCGGCGCGGATTCGTACGAGTCGGTCGACTACGGTCTGACAGCGATGCTCCTGCGCGCCGTCATGCGATCGGCACCGAACGCCCGCTTTGTCTATCTGTCCTCTGCCGGCGTCGGACCATCGGCCCACGGCGAGTATCTGCGGGTGCGCTGGCGGCTCGAGCAGGAGCTGCGTGCGAGCGGCGTTCCGTGGGTGATCGCGAGACCGGCGTTCATAACGGGATCGGATCGCGAGGAGTCGCGGCCGCTGGAACGGGTTCTGGGCAGCGCGATCGATTTTGTGCTGTCGGTTGCGGGGGCGGTGGGAGGTCCCCGGGTGCGTGATCGGTATTCGTCGCTTTCTGCCGGTGAGCTGGCTCGGGGGTTGGGGCGGTTGGGGGTTGAGAACGGATGGGAGGGGCGAGTGGTGTTT
>DATABQ010000078.1:0-2915 GCA_036259495.1 Longimicrobiales bacterium
CATCGTCATCAGTGTTCGCTGCAACGCTCTGCTGCGGACCGTTCACCTCGAGCGTGATGCTGCCGAACTGATTCTCCAGCACGGCTGCGCGCGACGTGACACCGCTGAGCCTGTAGCCGCCCATCGCCTCTCCGACGTTGATGAGGCGCGCTTCGTCGTTCAGCTCCAGCAATGCCATGCCGCCCCCGTCGAACACCACGGTGCCGCCGAGGCGGAAATCCGGTGGGGGCGGCGGCGGCGGCTCCGCGGGCGGAGGTGCGGCCACCTCTTCACCGGGCAGTCGGTAACGCTCGGGCGGCCGCGTGCGCTCCGGCCTGAACGGATCGCTCTCCACGGCCAGCATCAATGCTTCGCTCGTGAGGGCAGGGGTTTCCTCACCTGCGGAATCGATCGGCGCGAACGCGGGTAGGGGCTCGGCGGTGCCGGTATCGACATCGATCGCACGGACGAGCGCGCGCCCGAATGCGAAGAGCGCGATGCTGAATACGAGCACGGCGCCGATCAGCGCGCGGCTGGGCGAGGACGTCATGATGACCCCTCCTCATTGTTGGACGGAATCCCGGTACCGGCCGGAACGAATGCATGGAGGACCAGGTTTACCTGAACCGCACCGTCCATGCGCGCGTTGTCATCTCGCTGCGGAGTCGGCTCGATCGAAAGCTCTGCGATCCGCAGCAGCAGCGGACCCGTTTCGAGACGATGCAGGAACGTCAGCACACCTTCGAGATCGGACTCGCCCCGGAGTGCCAGACGGAGCGGCCGGATCGAGCCCAGCTCATGCTCCTCATCCCCGCGGGGCGCCTCGACAGAGCTGACTTCCTGGAGGAGGACACGGCTGAGCAGCGCGACATCCTGAAGGAACGCCGTAACCTCCGCCTCCGCGAGCGGGACGTTGGCTGCGCTCACGAGCCGCTGCGTGGCGCCGGCCGCGCGCTCACGTGCAGCAGTCGCGCGCGAAGGCAGCTCGGGTGCGGCAGCGAGCAGCGCCTCTTCGCGCTCGAGCAGTGCACGCTCCGACGCGACGCGTGCGTCGAGATCCGACAGCGCTTCGCGGTAGGGGCGCACGACCCCGATCCACAGCAGCGCCGGCGCGAGAACGGCCAGACCGATCAGCACGGCGCGGCGGTCGCGCGGCGCCAGCGTCCGGAGCAGGATCGCATCGAGCAGCCTGGAGAACGACGTCATCGCGGCGCCTCCTCTCCAGCGACACCCGCGACCGTCGGCGGAGCGGATTGCGCGAGGCGCGCGCTCAGCCGGAACCGCTCCATCGATGTCGCGCCGCCATCCAGCTCGCGATCCACGGTGCCGATGAGGCGCGCGTCGCGGAGACTGCCCGCGGCTCGCAGCGCCTCGAGAGCAGTGCCGGCACCCGCACCCTGCGCTTCGATCACGAGCGTATCCCCGGTAGCGAAGAGGCCCGTCAGATGCGATTCCTGCGGGAGCAGGAGCGCGAGATCGAACAGCGCCGGAGTCCAGCGCGGGATCTCGCGTGCCTGCGCCTCGATCTCGTTCGTCTGCCGGATGAGCCGATCGATGGAGTCGCGCACTGCGAGCAGTGGCGCGACCTCCTCCCGTATCTCTGCGCGTCGTTCGCGTATCGCGTTCCACTCGCGCCGCGCACCCCACATCTCGAGCACTCCTCCAAGCACGACCAGAACCGCCGCGGCAATGACGAGGCGAGTTGCCAGATGCTTGTCGCGCGCGCTCCGCTCCGCGGCAATCGTCGCCGTGACGAAGCGAACGCCCGCATCACCGGCAGATCGCGCTGCGACCAGTGCAGCATCATCATCGCCGGTGACGGACCATCCCGCGGCCGCGAACCCGCGCCCGATTTCCGCGCCCACTGCATCGTTCGCGAAGATTGCGACACGGGCACCGGCGCGGCGGCTGTCAGTGCCCGTGGCCGCAGCAACGATGTCGTCCATTGCGGCCACCGGCAGACGGCGCACAGCCGCGGCGCGTCGGCCCGAGAGGCGCACGACGTGCGCGATGTCACCGATCACAGCGACGTACGCACCTCCGGCCGTTCCCTGCTTGGCCGTGCGCGTTGCGGCGGTCGTCCACGCCGCGTGCGCGGGAGCGATGCCATGCACCTCCCAGCCCGCGGCCGCGGCCGCGGCGGAGATCGCATCGACGAACGCGGCGCCGGCTGCAGCAGCCAGCACGGACCCGCCGGAGCGCCCGCGCGCCGTCGGCGAGTCGGGACGAACGGCAATGATATGCGGGGCCGGAACGCCGACGAAGTAGCGGGCGGCGTCGCGGCGCAGCACGGCCTCGGCTTCCGCAGCCCGAAGCGGCGGCAGCGGGATCAGCCGCGCATCGCAGAGCGGTGGCAGAATCGCGATGTCGACCACGGCCCCGTCAGCCGATGAGCCGATGAGATGGGCGCGGAGCGCAGCAAACGCATCGGTCAGCGCCGGCGAGTCATCGCCGGTACCCGTCAGCTCGACTGCAACGACGTGCGTCAGCAGCGTACTGCCGCGTCGCATTACACCCGTCACGGTGCCGATCCCGACCGCGATACCGATCGAGCTGCTCTGCCGCGGTAATCTCAGACTCACATGATCTCCCGTCTCTACTCCACCATCCGCCACGTGACGACCGCACCGGCCTCGCTCATCGAGAGCACGGTGCGCGATGTCACGCTGAGGCTGCTGCCGGTGACGCGCCCCTGCGACACGACCTCGATCTCGTACGTACGGAACGCGGCGTGACGCGTGAAATCGCGCTGGTCGCCCTCGGACGGCCGCCACGCACGCCCGACGAGATCGCGAAGCTCGCCCGCATCGCCCGGGTACTGATCTGCATTTCTCAGCCGGAGCAGCTCTGCGACGATCCGCGGCGTGAATGACGGCACGGCGAGGAGCACCGGCTCCGGGGCCGCGTTCACGTTGATGCGCCCCGAGCCCACCACG
>DATABQ010000079.1:0-6107 GCA_036259495.1 Longimicrobiales bacterium
GGTGCTTCCCGGGCGCAGAACTCGAGCCTCACGATGATCCCGCGCAACGAGCTATGCAGGTAGCCGGCACGCACGCCATCACTGCCGCGCCAACTGGCTCGCTGCCACAAGCGCTCGGCGTCATCGAGCACGTCTTCAGCCACAGGCGCGAGCGCTACCACTGTTACATCCTCGAGTCGACGACCCCCGTTACCGTCGCGCCCGGCACGGCCTGGATCGGCGAGGATGACACGGCGCGGGCACTGCCTCGCGCACAGCAGCGTATCCGCGCCATGGCACTCGCCCGTGGGGACCTGAGCGCGCACTCAGATTGAGCGACGAACCGGTCAGGCGGATTTGCGGCCTGACTTCGCCGACCGCGAGCTGCCGGAGCTCTTTGCCGCCTTGCGGCCGGATGCCTTGCCCGACGACGTCTTCGCGCTCGACGCGCTGCTCTTCGACTTCCCCGACGCTGCCTTCTTCGTTGATTTTCCGGACGATTTCTTCGCCTTCTTCGCGCCAGACGATTTCTTCGCCTTCTTCGCGGCAGACGACTTCTTCGCGGCAGACGACTTCTTCGCGCCAGACGACTTCTTCGCGCCAGAAGACTTCTTCGCGCCAGAAGACTTCTTCGCGCTCGACGAGCTCTTCGACGATGAGTTCGCCTGCGACTTCCCGCTGGACTTCGAACCCGACGATTTCTTCGCTCCAGACGATCTGCTGCCGGAAGACCCGGCATTCCCCTGCAGGCTTCGCTTGAGCACTTCCATCAGGTCGATCACGCCCTCGCTCGGTTCGACCGCGCCCTGCGGCGCCTCCACCACCCCTTCTCCGCTCTTCTCCTTCCTGGCGACGAGTTTCAGCAGCTTTTCGGCAGAACGGTCAGTCAGCTCATCCTCATCCAGTTTCTTCTCGACCAGCTTCGCGATGGCTTTCTCGAATTTCCTGACGGCCGCCGCCTTCGGCTTCTCCGGCTCCGGCAGCCCCACATCATCCGCGCTGCGAACTTCATCCGCGAAGCGCAGCGTCTCAGCGCGCATGATGCCGTTGTCGGCGAGGATCGCAACGAGGTACTCCTTGCCGCGCATGACGAACGTGGCGATACCCGCCTGATGGGTCTTCTCCATTGTTTCGGCGAGCAGACGGTACGCCTTCGTCGAGTTGCCGCCGGGCGTCAGGTAGTAGGCGCGCTCGAAGTAGATCGGGTCGATCTCTGCAGCATCCACGAAGCGGCGCAGATCGATGTCGCGGGTCTTCTCCGGCGCCAGCTTCTCGAGCTCGTCGTCCGTCACGACGACATACTTGTTGTCTTCGATCTCATAGCCGCGCACGATCTCGTCCCAGTCCAGCTCGCGCTCCTCCTTCGGGCAGAAGTAACGGCGGGCGAGCGGCGTGCCATCCTCGGAGACCATGCGAAGCGAGACACGCTGCGAGCGATTTGCGGAAAACAGCTCGACAGGGATGCTCACGAGGCCGAACGTAATAGTGCCCGACCAGAACGAGCGGGCGCGTACCTCTTCCTGCTCGTTTTCCTGTTCGTTCTCAGCCATGTGCGCCTCTGCGGACCGGCATGTGAGCAGCGGCGATCTCCGGCGTCGCGCTCGTGATCATGCGCTCGCCTTCTTCTTCGTCGCCTTGATGCTCTGCTCGAGCATCTTCGACAGTGACTCGTCTTCCGCCTTCTTCCCCGGCGCCGTCGGGAACTTCAGCACCTTGCCCTCGGCCTTTGCCTCCACGAGCTCGAGCACGCGTTCGCGATACTCGTCGTGGTATGCCTCCAGCTCGAGGTCACCTTCCAGCGCTTCGACGAGCTGCTTCGCCATTTGCACCTCGCGCTTGTCGAGTGCCCTGCCACCAGGTGCCTCGAGTGCCGATGCCGGTACCACCTCTCCTGCATGGCGGAGCGTCATCAGCATCAGATAGTCGCCCTCGACGCGGAGCGCACCGACGTACTCCTTCTTCCGCATCACCCATCGGGCAACGCCCTCCTTCTTCTGCTTCCGGAGCGCTTCAGTCAGTGCGAAGTACTCGTCGTTGCTCTCGTCGGGACCGAGAAAATAGGGGCGATCATACCACTGGTGCGTGATGGTTTCCGGATCGACGAAGCGCGTGATCTCGATGTCGCGCGAGCCTTCGGGCTCCAGCTCCGCGAGATCCTCCTCGTCGAGCATCACCAGATCGCCGCCCTCGGTGGGGAACGCACGGCGGACATCTTCGTATTCCACGACCTTGCCGGTCTCGGGATTGACCATCTGCTGCTTGACCGGCTGCAGATCCCTGTCGTGGAGCAGCCGGAAATGCACGCCGCTGGTGCTCTTTATGGCGGAATAGAGCTTTACCGGAACATCGATGTCGCCGCACCGGATCCTGCCCTTCCACATCGCTCGCGCAGCCATCAGGCCTCCCGCTCGTTCTCGTGGCACTCGCGGCACCAGGGCTCGCGCGTGCTGCGCTCGATCAGAACGCACTGCGCGCACAGGCCGCGGTCGCAGGCGATGCAGTAGAGCCCGACCTCATAGCTGTACTGGTGATTGCACACGTGACACGTCTCTGTGCCACCGACCAGCCACCAGGGATATTGCTTCGCCATGCATGGGAGAGGGGCAAGTTTTCTGCCAGCTGACGCGAGCCGACCGGGCGGCGTCACCCGCTGTGCAGGCCAGTGGGGAGGGCCCCGCGCCTGGTCAATGGGGGGCCGCGGGGCGGGTCGTCAGCCGCCTACGATGCCCAGCGGCGGACGAGTACGCCACGCGCCGCGTGTGAAGTCAGGGGCGTCCTGCGGCGCGCTGCGCTGTGCGATCGACCGCTCGCTCAGCTCGCTGATCGCGCTCCACGCGGCGCCGTCGTACACATCCATGTCCATGGGCTCGCCGCGCAGGAGACTCTGGACGAGGCGGTAGTCCTCGATGAAGTCCATGCCGCCGTGACCCGCACCGCGGGAGCGCTCCTCGAGCGCCTGCCACACCGGATGGTCGAACTCCTCGCGGAACGCGCTCAGGTCATCCCAGCGATGTGGCTCGCTCCGCCCTTCGATGTGAATGAGCTGCTCGGGATATTTGCGTACGAGGCCGTTCGTCCCCTGGAGCAGGATACGGCGGCTGTACGGCCGGGGCGTGTTGGTATCGTGCGTGAGCAGAATAGTCTGACCGCGCGTGGTGCGGATGAGCGTGTTGACGACGTCGCCGAGCGCGTAGCGCTGCGTCGCCTCCGGACTGTCCGGCCCGATGTGCTCCGCTGCCCACCGGCTCAGTCCGCCCCCGGGCGATGCCATGGAAACGATGTAGTCGAACTGATTCCCGCGGTTCACGTCCATCCACTGTGCAACCGGTCCGAGCCCGTGAGTCGGATAGAGGTCGCCGTTCCGACTGATCGAGTGCTCGATCCTCCAGCGACCTTCGTAGAAGTCCGTGAGCTTCAGCTCGCGGAGGTCGTGGAGATATCCGCACTCCGCGTGCAGCAGGTCACCAAACAGCCCCTGTCGCACCATGTTCAGGATCATCATCTCGGTGCGGTCGTAGCAGCAATTCTCCATCATGACGCAATGCCGCTGCGTCCGCTCTGCGGTCTCGACCATGTGCCACAGCTCATCGATCGTCACCGCCATCGGCACTTCCGTCGCAGCGTGCTTTCCCGCCTCCATGGCGGCGATGCACACCGGCGCATGGAGGCGCCACGGTGTGGCAGTGAACACCAGGTCCACGTCATCCGACTCGCAGAGGCGCAGGTAGTGGCGCGGTCCGCCATCGTACGCTGCCGGGAGCGGGCGACCGGCGTCCGTCACGAGCTTCTGCGCCGCCGCGACCTTCTCCGGTGCGATGTCGCAGATCGCGGTGATCTCCACGCCTTCGATACGCAGGAAATTCGCGACGTGGTTGGATCCCTGGTGCCCCACGCCGACGAATGCGACGCGCACCGTCTCCAGCGGCGGCGCGCTGAACAGCGCCGCTTCCTGCGCAGATGAAGCCGCGGCTCCACCACCCCGCGGCATGGCTGCGAGCGCATCCTTAGATCCGAGCGCGATCCCAACCCCGGCGATCGTGCCCGTCTTCAGGAACTCCCTGCGATCGAAGCTGCTCATGTGGCCTCCGGAGTGAGTCGCGCCGCTGGAGCGGCCGCGGTACTGATGAAGAATTCCGAGCTGTCGTTCCATTGCGGAAACCGCGACACATACGCGGCGCGCCATGTCGACAGAACATCGCGTGCGCCCTCTTCCCGCACCAGCGCCCATACACTGCCGCCGAAGCCGGCACCGAACGCGGAGGCAGCCGCGGCACCACTCGTGAGTGCAGTCTCGACTAGGTGCATCGTCTCCGGGATCTGGTTGCGCAGTGCCTGCACGGCACAGTGCTGGGAGCGACGCACGAACTCCCCGAAACCTCGAATGTCGCCTCTGCCGAGAGCCGCACTCGCACCGGGCACAATATCCTCGCTCTCTGCAACGAACTGGGCCAGCCGCGTCAGGAGCATCTCCGCTTCAGCGGGAGCGTCGCGTCTCACGATCTCGCGCATCTGGAGCGACGCATCCGGGTGCTGCGTGACGATCCCACCGAGCGTATCCTCACCACCGGCCCCCGCGGCCTGCCATAGCTGCACGAGGCGTCGAGTCGCCGCGGAGAGCTCGTTGTAGCGGGTCATGGCGCCGCCCGCCTTCTCGGCGCGCACACCGCTCGATGCGATCGCGAACGTCCAGCCCGCAGGCAGCAGCACCTCGCCCTCGAAGCGGACTGGTGCATACCTGTACTGCACGAGCCGGCCGGGCCGGGCACAGAGGATCGCCGTATGATCTTCGCTGCCGCCCATTGTTCCGACGCCGGCGTGGCCCTCGAGCGTGCGGAAGCTCATGCCATTCTCCACCGCCCCCAGATAGCCCGCCAGATCCTCCTGGCCGGTGATGGCATCCAGGTACTCCGCGCTCCGCGACATCTGTCGCACGGCATCGAGTGCGAGGAACGTCGCGACGACCAGAGCGCTCGAGCTGCTGAGCCCCGCCGCCTGCGGCAGATCACTCGCGAAGGCGATGTCGGCGCCGCCGCGGGCGTGAGGGAAATTGCGCTCGCACCTGCGGAGCACTGCGAGTGGATATGCTGCCCAGGCTGGTGCTTCACCGCGTACGGCTGCATTCGAATCGTATTCGACCTGTTGCCGCCTCGTGCTGTCGATCACGCGCACGACATCGTCATCACGCGGCACTGACCCTATGACGAAGCCGCGGTTCACGGCCGCGAGAAGGCTCCGGCCGCCAGCGTAGTCGGTATGCTTGCCGAGCACCTCGATCCGTCCAGGTACGAAATAGCTTCCCGCCATTTCGGACCTGCTTCGCCCTAGCGTCGACAGCACCAGGCGATGAAGTGCGCGGATGCGTTCGTCAGCGCTTCCGGACCTGGTCACAGATCCACCGCACATCCGCTGAGGAATGCACCGACTGCCGGAATGTCCTCGCGGCGGGATAGATCGAGCACCGGCAGGTCCAGCGGCACCACACTGAACGGCTCACTCTTCATTGCTATGCGTACGGCGTCGGGCAGTTCGAGCTCACCTCGCGCTGACGGCGGCGTGTCGCCAATCGCACTGAAGATCTGCGGACTGAAACGCCAGCACGTCATGCTGATCAGCGCCCGTGCGTCCGCTGCCGCGAGCGTGGCGTCGTCGGGCTTCTCGATGATGTCGGTCAGCACGCCGTCGTCATCGGACTCGATCAGCGCGTATCCCGCCAGCCGCTCCGCGTCCACATTCCCCTTCAGCAGACCGGCACGGCGGAATCCGCCGAGTCCGCTCCCGCTCAGGCCATGGAGTGCGCGAAGTGCATCCGCGGGATAGTAGTTGTCGGAGTTGATGACAGCGAATGGCTCGCCCGCCGTGAACTCCTCTGCGGCCGCGACCGCGTCTGCTGAGCCTTTCGGCATCGCCTGAAAGGCGAATCGTATACGCAGCCGCTTTGCGGGAGCACGGACGAAGTATTCGCGCACCGGATCCGCCTCCGGCCTGGTGACGAGGCACACGTCCGTATATCCGGCATCGGCGAGAGCCGTGAGTACGTAGGCGAGGAATGGCTGACCTTCGAAAGGCACGAGCCCCTTCAGCCCGTGATCGGCAGCGATGCTCTGTGCATGCTCCAGCTCAACACCATC
>DATABQ010000080.1:0-4394 GCA_036259495.1 Longimicrobiales bacterium
GGAATGGATCATCGCCGACGGATGCGTGGGAACGCCCCACGCAGGCCGCATGCGCCTGACATCCTGCGCGTGACGCTCGTGGCCGTCAGGGTTCTGCACAGGATCGATCAACACGACCGTGCTGTCGAGCACCAGCCGCGTCTGCTCGTCCTGTCCGGCCGCGAGCTGGTACATCATCGCGATCGCCGCCTCCACACCCGACGCTTCCGGCCCATGTACCGTGAATCCGAGCCACACGATCGATGGCATCCGCGAGACCGCCTGCTCCAGCTCGGTGTCCGCAACACCGCGCGGATCGGCAAGACGCTGCGCGTCCGCCCGGATCTGATCCATGCGTGCGTGGTTCGCTTCACTGGTCAGTGCCACCAGCATCACCTCCCGCCCCTCGAAGCTGTGCGCGACAGTGTCGAGGCGCACGCGCGGACTCGTCGCTGCAAGGCGGTCGAGATACCGCATCAGCATGTGGTGCTGGGTGAACCGCTCCCCGACCTCGTACCCGAGCACCGACTGCGGCGTCGGCACGGCCGGATCGTAGGGACCGCTGCCGCCGAGCGCATGCTGTGCCTGTGCGGACGTACTGATGAGAAGGGGCACAGCGGCCAGAAAGAGGGCACGCCTCATCGGGTGGTTCCTTTGACATTCGGTCATCGAGGATGGATCCGGCAGCGGCGTCGGCACTCCCGGCCACACACACGGTCGACGAATGTGGCGCGCCTCGCGGGCGCGTCGCAAGGAGCCGGACACCCGATGCTTTGAGGCAGCCACTATCCGGGATTACATTGCTCGACGTCCTTCCCGCACCCTCTATCCGCCGGCAGCATGACGATCATCGAGACGACGCAGCTGACGAAACGCTACGGCCGCAGCACGCTGGCCGTGGACGGGATCTCGTTCCACGTCGAGCGCGGCCAGGTCTTCGGCTTCCTCGGGCCGAACGGCAGCGGGAAGACGACGACGATCGGTATGCTCCTCGACATCATCAATCCCAGTTCAGGCGACATACGACTCTTCGACGAATACGGGCGCGACGAGCTGCACATCGCGCGGCGTCGAATCGGCGCCACTCTGGAGACGCCGAACTTCTATCCCTATCTGAGCGGCCGGGACAATCTGCGCATCGTCGCGCGCATCAAGGAGATCCCCGAGACACGGATAGACGCCGCACTCGACGCAGTCGGACTCGGCAGCCGCCAGAAGGACCAGTTCCGCAAGTACTCGCTCGGCATGAAGCAGCGCCTCGCGATAGCCGGTGCGATGATGGGCGATCCCGAGCTCGTCATTCTGGACGAGCCGGCGAACGGCCTCGATCCCGAGGGCATGCGTGAGATCCGCGAGATCATTCAGGGTCTCGCCAGCGACGGCCGCACCATCTTCGTATCGAGCCATCTGCTGAACGAAGTCGAGCGTACGTGCACACATGTAGCCATCATCAAGCAGGGCCGCATTGTTCATCAGGGCAGCATCGCCGAGCTGACGGCGCGGCACGCACTCGCCGTCATCCGAGCGGCTGACCCGGCCGCACTGCTCGATGCGGCGCGGCAGTATCCCGCTGCGATCCAGGTGCATCTGGAAGACGATAGCGTCCTCGTCGAGTTGCGCGACGACGATCTGGCTGCGCTGAATGCGTTCGTGGCATCGCGCGGCGTGCACCTGTCCTATCTCGCGCCACGCAACGTGTCACTGGAGGATGTGTTCATGGAGCTCACGTCCGACACGCCGACGCCCTCGAGGGCGGCCGTATGAGCGTCGGCAAGCTCGTATCGATAGAGCTGCTCAAGACGCGGAAGCGCTTCGCCGTCTGGATGGCGATGCTGTTCTTCTTCGGCTTCTTTGTCGTGAATCTCACCGGCAGCCTGATCGAACACATTCGTCACGACGTCGCGGGCACGCCACTCCCGCAGAGCTGGCCGGGCATCATCAGTTTCGGCAGCGGTCTCGGCGTGCTGGTCCTTCTCGTTACCGTGGTGCTGCTGACCGCGAGTGAGAAGACATGGCGCACGGAGCGGCAGAACGTGATTGATGGGCTCTCACGCACGCAGTTCTTCACGGCGAAGATGATCGTGATGGTATCGCTCGTGGCGCTGCTGTGGCTCGGTGTCATCGTGCTCACTGCCGCATTCGGCGCGCTCGAGAGGCTCGGCGAAGCTGCCGAGCTCCCGCTCGCACGCGGCATCGACCTGAAGCTCATGGGCGGACTGCTGCTGAACCTGACCCTGGTCGGTGCCATTGCGCTTTTCTTCGGAACGAGCGGGAGCAGTTCCGGCGCGGGGCTCGCACTCGCTTTCCTGTTCCTGTTCAGCCAGTCGCTCATCGCGGTACTGATGGTACGACTGGGCGGGATCTGGGAGATCGCGGCGCCGTTCCTGCCGATGCAGGTGCTCCAGGCGCTGACGAGCACCATGACGTTCGACCCTGAAGCGTTCGCGCAGATGGCGGAGCGCATGCGCCAGATGGAGGAGAGCGGGCGACCGTCGATGCCGCGGCCCCTCAGCGCGATCGAAGCAGTGACTGCAGCGCTCGTCTACATCGCGCTGTTCCTCGGCGGAGCATGGTTCGCGATCAGGCGGCGGGACCTCTGACGGCTCGACGTACCCGGAACCGGCAGGGTGGAACCTCGAAGCCAGGTTCTGCTATTCCGACAGCCGGTCAGCCTCGTCGACCAGTTCCGCGACCACAGCGCTGAATTCCGAAGCCTCCATGGTCGGCAGCAGGGCAGGCGGCAGGGGCTTCACGACTCCGGAGAACTCCGGCACATCCGTGAACGTGTCGCCCGCGGTGTAGGCCACCCATCCGATCATCAGCGCCAACCCGGCGATAGTGGCTGCGGCCGCGCGCCATCGTCGAACCCGATCCATCGTCGTCGCCAGTCTCAGGTGCATCGCGACAGAGACGGTGAACAGGCCGATCCAGCCGAGGACCCCGAAGGGGACCCACACCGGATTGTCCGGCAACATGAACTCGGCCCACGCCTGAATCGATGTAAACGCGAGCGTCAGCACCGTGAGGAACGCGACGACCGTGAAATGTGCAATGAAGTTGAAGCGATTCACGTTCACGCGGCTTGCAACTGCCCAGCCGCCCGCCCACATGGCGCCCATGAGCACGAACATCACCACTCCGGCCGCAGCCATGGTGCCGCTGTTCTGGTCGTACAGCGCCGACCAGGAGTAGAGCGCTACCAGCGCTGTGGCCGATACGCACAGTGCAGCGCGTGCCGCCGGACTCGCGATCGCGCGCGCAGCACGTGTATCGCGCGGCAGATCTGCAAGTGCCGGGGGCACCGGCTCTGCCGGGTCGCGGAAGCGCAGAATCGTTCTTCCGACGCGCACCTGCGTCCCCGGCCGCGCATCGACGCGCGGAACGCGGCCCGGCCCGTTCACCACGACGAGCCCGTTGATGCTGCCCAGGTCCTCGATCTCAGCCACGCCGTCGGGACTCACGGTGATCCGTGCATGTCGCGCATCGACATAGAGGTCGTCGAGGATCAGGTCGTTGTCATATCCGCGCCCGACATGCACCGGCACGCCATCCAGGCGCACGCGTGCCTTGACGCCGCCGCCTCGCGGGTCCACCACTTCGACGATCAGCGCCATGTGATACGCTCCAGGTAGCGTTGCGAAAGCTCGTCAATGCTCTCGTGCGTGACGCCGGAGAGCGACAGCGTCGACACGAGACCCGTATCCGCTCCACCGAGTACCGCCACCTTGAGCACGGCATCGTAGAGTGCGTCGAGCTTGCGATAGCGGCGCAGGCAGAGCACCGCGCGGAGCGGTGCCGAATCGTTGCGAACGTTACGCGTCGCGCAGCGCCATTTCGTCACATGCTCCTCCGTCCCGCCCGGCGTGTTGTCCTCGCCGAACACGGCACTGTACAGAGCGTGGAAGCGGAATCGCCCGAGTGACTCCGTCGTCAGAAGCTGATGGGTCACCTGCACCGTTCCTGATCGCTGATCGCCGGCTATGAACAGGTAGTCGTCCGTCGAGCAGCGATGCGATACGCTCTCGTAAGGCAGCTCCCGCTCCCGCGAGGCATACCCCCAGCAGCGGAAGAACGGCGCCGGCTCCGTGACCGCGCGGTAGGGACCCAGCTCCACCACCTTCGCGCTCTCATCGAACATCCCTTCCAGATACACAGCCTGATAGTCCGTGATCTGGCGGGCTATCTCCTGCAGCATGCTGTCGGGCGGCTCGTATCCGGGCGCCGCCGCGCGCTCGACCAGCGCGATCGCACGGTCCACGGGGACCAGAAAGCTGACCTGCTCCCCGGAAGTGGCCACATTGATGCCTACGACGCGGCCATCGTTCGAGATGGTCGGTCCGCCGCTCATGCCGGGATTGATCGATCCGGTGAAATGGATCTTCGGATAGAGCGTGTGCTGCAGGTGGCCGTTGAAC
>DATABQ010000081.1:0-2302 GCA_036259495.1 Longimicrobiales bacterium
CGAGCTGCGTCCGTTGACGGAGGACGGGTCGGAGCGGCTGCGGGTGGGTATGCGGGGGCTGCACCGGCTGGTGGAATCGATCGATGTGCTGGCGACGAGTCCGCTGGTGAGGACGCGGCAGACGGCGGAGATCGTGGGGGCGGAGTTCGGGATCCGCGAGATTGCGGAGCTGGACGAGCTGCGGCCGGGTTCGAGGGCATCGTTGTTCGTGGAGTGGATGCAGGACGTGGGGTCGAAGGAGACGATCGCGATCGTCGGGCACGAGATGCAGCTGCTGAAGCTGATCGGTCTGATGATGATGGGGACTGCGGTGGCGGTCGCGACGCTGAAGAAGGGCGGGGCGCTGATGCTGGATGTGAGAGAGCGCGGGCGAAGTCATGCCGGGCTGCGGCGCGGCACGTTGGTGTGGTCGCTCACGCCGCGCCAGCTTCGGATGCTCGGCGGAGAAGCGAACGGCGATTCATGACCAGAGGCTGTGGCTGACGTGGAGCGCGCGTAACAGCGAGCGCTTCTTCGACTGGTGCTCTCGCATGCGACCGAGGATGTCGTCGAGCGTGCCGATCGCATCGATGACGAACGGTCCCTTGTTCAGCATGACGGCTTCGGCACGCGCGCTCATCGCTGCGTCGGTGACTTCGGCGCGCGAGAGTCTGCCCTCCTTCGCGAGCTTGTCGAGCACTTCGGTCGCCCAGATGGTGGGCACGTGTGCTGCCTCGGCGATCCAGAGGATCTCCTCCTGCACTTCGGCCATTCGCTCGAAGCCGGCTTCGACGGCCAGGTCGCCGCGCGCGATCATGACGCCGAACGTGCGGCGTTGCATGGCGGCCAGGAGGAGCAGCGGCAGATTATCGAATGCGCTACGCTTCTCGATCTTCAGCACGACACCGACGTCGGCGGCATCGTGTGCGCGCAGGGCATCATGCATGGCGTGCACATCGCTCGCGTGCTGCACGAACGAGAGCTCGATCGAGTCAGCCCACGGGACCACGTGGGCGAGATCGTGCAGGTCCTTCTGCGTCAGAGCGGGAAGCGTGAGCGATGTTTCCGGCAGGTTGATGCCGCGCTCGGGCCGCAGCTTGCTGCCATCCTTCTTCGCATTCGTGACGCGGACGAGCAGACGATCGTCAGTGCGATCCTCGATCACGCCGCCGACACGGCCGTCATCGAACCAGATCGGCTCATCCGGCCGCGCGCATCGGAACACTTCGGCGGCGGCGCACGCGATGCGCGGGCGCGAGCCGTCGCGTGCCGGAACGCCATCATCGTGAACGATCTCGAAGCGGTCGCCCGGCGCGAGCAGCAGCCGCTTCGCGCCGCCCGCGACTGCGCCGGTCCTGAGCTTCGGTCCGCCGAGGTCCACGAGGATCCTGCACTCGCGGCCGAGCGCGTTCTCCGCCGCGCGCACGTTTTCCGCCATCGCATTCCACGCAGCGGCATCGTCGCGCGCGCAGTTGATGCGCGCGCAGCTCATGCCGGCGCCAATGAGGTCGCGCGCGAAGGCCGGGTCCTCCGCAGCGTCCGTCGGCAGCGTGACCATGATGCGGACACCGCGATGCGCAGGCACGCCGAGCAGCCGGCGCGCATTCCCCGCGAGGATCCGCTCCCCCTGCCGGAATCCGACCGGCGGCGGTGAAAGCTTCGGTGGTTCGCTGCCACGCGCGAGCGCGAGCATTGCGAGTATGCGGTCCAGCGTGATGAGCACGTGCGATTCCGCGCGCCCGAGCGATGACAGGCCCACCCGCGCGAGGCGCAGCTGGAGCGCGCGCACGTCGTGGCGTCGCAGTGCCAGGTACTGCACGAGATTGCGCGCACTAGCGCGGTGACCGGGGTGCACGCCTTCGAGCATATCGGACAGCTCGGACTCGCGCGCGAGCACGTCCTGCCTCAGCTCCTGCATGTGAAGGGCGAGCCGGTCCAGCGCTTTTCGGGAGAGCGCGGGATCCCGCGCGTGCGTCGAATGATCGGTCATGGTGCGGCAGCGTGCATGTACAGCGCCAGCGCTACCATTGAAATGGCTAACGCCGAGATTCCTGCTGCGCGAAACGTCTGCTGCGCCTACCTCCCCGACACCTGGGCGAGCCGTCTCTCCAGGAACGCGCGCTCGACTGCATTGGTACACTCGCCGATCGCGCGGCGATAACTCTGCGCCGTCTCAACCAGGCGTCGCCCCTCGGCGATCATCGCTTCGTCCCACAGCGACCGGTCCTGCTGCTCGAGCGTGATGAGCTCGCCGGCCGCGCCCGTGCGCGCGGCACTGCGTGCACCATCCCCGGTCGATGCATAGCCTTCGTTGAACACGAGG
>DATABQ010000082.1:0-5193 GCA_036259495.1 Longimicrobiales bacterium
CGACGGTGCGGCCGTCAGGATCTTCGTCACCGCGCGCGAATAACGCTCCCAGCTCCGCGTCCGCTCCCGCAGCTCACGCTTTCCCGCCGTCGTGAGGCTGTAGTACTTCGCACGCCGGTTGTTCTCCGACAGTCCCCACTCCGCTTCGATGAGACCCCGATCCTCCAGTCTGTGCAGCGCGGGGTAGAGCGTGCCCTCCTCGATCTGCAGATCGTCGTCCGACATCTCGCGGATCCAGCGCGCGATGCCATAGCCGTGCATCGCGTTCCACGAGAGTGTTCTGAGGATGAGGTGATCGAGTGTTCCCTGAACGGCGTCGATGATGTTACGCGGCATGTCTTCCCCTTGGATGGACAGGGATAGGGTAGTATCTGACCCATAGGATTGCAAGGGGGAAGGGCCGTGCCCCACGGGTGCGCGGCCCGGGCTCCTCGGCCACGTGATGGGAGGTCGGTGGCTCGCGGCTTGCGGCGCCTGGGGGCGATCGCCAACGTCCTTCCCCTGTCCGGCGAGGTTGCAACGATGGCCGCGACCACACTGCTGAGCGATGGCGCTGGGCTGCCGCCCGATGTCCGTTTCGCGCTCGAAGCGCTGGCGCGGGTGGTCGAACGGCATTCCAGCGATTTCCGCGCATCCGTGCTACTGCTGTCGGAGGATGGCAGGCACATTCTGGACTGCGCCGGCCCTCACCTGCCGGTGGAGTACCGGAACGCGATTCACAATCTCGAGATCGGCGAAGGCCGCGGATCGTGCGGCACGGCTGCGTATCGCAACGAGCGTGTGATCGTCTCCGACATCGCGACGGACCCGTTGTGGGAGAATTATCGCGATGTCGCGCTGGCACACGGACTGGCGGCGTGCTGGTCAGAGCCGATCCGTTCCAGCGAGGGGAAGGTGCTCGGCACGTTCGCGCTGTACTATGATGAACCCCGGAAGCCGACAGAGACCGATCTGAACGTCATCGAAGCCGCTGCACTGCGAGCCGCGGCAATGATCGAGCGAGCTGGCACCGGCGCCAGCGCGGAGGATCTGATCCGCGATCTGAACTGAGCCGGCTGGACGCCGGCGGCTCGCCCCACCAGTTTCCCGACCTCCCGCACATCGCATTCGGCGTCGGCGCCCGGCCTGGGGGGCCCGCGCGGGCGTGCGCCACGCGCAGCATGAAGGACGAGAAGCAGCACCGTGAACATTCTCAACGTCAACAATCTCCATAAGAGCTACGGCAGTCGCGCGATCTTCGATGGCGTATCGTTCGCGATCGATGATGCGGAGAAGGTCGGGTTCATCGGCGTGAACGGCTCCGGCAAGTCGACGCTGTTCCGGATCGTGGCGGGTCTGGAAGGGGCAGATGAGGGAGACATTGCGCGACGTCGCAACACGACGGCGCGCTATCTGGCGCAGGAGCCTGAGTTCGCTTCAGGTCAATGGATCCTGGAGGCAGTCGCCGAGGGGCGGCCGGAGCTGAGCGCTGCATTCGCGGAGTACGAGAAGGTCACGCACGCCCTGGCGGAGCCGGACGCGGATCACGATGCGCTCGTGCAGAGGCAGGCCGCGCTTTCCGCGACGATCGACAGATTGAACGGGTGGGACTGGACGCATCGTGCGGAAGCGATGCTCACGCGGCTCGGCGTCACCGAGTGGGACCGCACGGTGGATGACCTGAGCGGTGGTGAGGCGAAGCGCGTGGCGATCGCACGTGCTCTGCTCGCGCAGCCGGACCTGCTGCTGCTCGATGAGCCGACAAACCATCTCGACGCCGACACCGTTCTGTTCCTCGAGGAGTACCTGATCGATTACGCAGGCGCAGTCATGCTGATCACCCACGACCGCTACTTCCTCGACCGCGTCGTCGATCGCATGATCGAAGTGTCATCCGGTGAGCTGATAAGCTACACCGGCGGCTATACGGAGTATCTCGAAGCGCAGGCGGCGCGTGAGGAGTGGCAGGCCACGGTCGACGCGAAGCGGCGGAAGCTGATCGAGAAGGAGCTCGAGTGGGCGCGTCGCTCACCGCCCGCGCGCACCGGCAAGTCGCGCGCACGCATCGATCGCGCGCAATCGCTCGAGAAGGAGAGCAGACAGTACAGCGCGAAGCAGACCGGCGAGCTCACGCTGCACGCACCGGACACGGCACGCCTCGGCCGCACCGTCCTGAATCTGCACGGCATCGCCAAGGCGTACGATGGCCGCACCCTGATCGACGGCTTCGATACCATCCTGCGCGCCGGCGAGCGCATCGGCATCATCGGACCGAACGGCGCCGGCAAGACCACGCTCGTACGGATCATTCTGGGTGAGGAGCCGCCCGATAGCGGCGAGGTGGAGGTCGGCGTCAACACTCGCATCGCCTACTTCGATCAGCTTCGAACTCAGCTCGATCCCACTTTGTCCGTGTATGAGGCGGCGGGAGGATTGGACTGGGTAGAGATCGGCGGCCGTCGCGTGCATCTGCGCAGCTGGCTCGAGGACTTCCTCTTCCCCACCGAGCGCCAGGAGCAGAAGGTGTCCAGTCTGTCCGGCGGCGAGCGCAACCGCCTCATGCTCGCGAAGCTGTTCATGCAGCCATCCAACCTGCTCATCCTCGATGAGCCGACGAACGACCTCGATCTCGTAACTCTCCAGGTCCTCGAGGCCGCACTCGTCGACTATCCCGGCTGCGTGCTGATGGTTACGCACGATCGCTTCTTCCTCGACAAGATCGCTACCGCACTGTTCGTATTCGAAGGCAACGGTGTAGTGCATCGTCACGAGGGCGGATTCGAGCTCTACCGACGCCTCCGCGAGCGGCGCGATGCAGAAGCAGCCGAGGCCGCACGGGAATCGGCGCGCAGCGAGCGTTCGCGCGAGAAGTCGTCCGCGCCACCTGCCAGAACGGCAGGCAAGCGGCTGAGCTGGAACGAAGAGCGCGAGCTCGAGGGTATCGAAGCACGGATTCTGGAGGCCGAGGAGAAGCGCGGCGCACTCGAGACGCGCCTGGCGGATCCGGAGCTGTATCGGGATGCCGCGGCCGCTTCAGAGGTCAGCGCGGCCTTCACGGCTGCGAAATCGGTAGTCGAGGGCCTGTATGCGCGGTGGGCGGAGCTGGAGGAGCGCCGGAACGGCTGATATGGCGAGCCTCGCATGCCGATACGCGGCGCCGGGGGCCGTGAGGCAGACAGTCCGGCTCATGGCCCCGAGGTGACTCCGGGGGTGGACAAAACCGCCTAAAGTGTTATATTTAGAGGACTTACACGGAACTCCGCGGCCGTTCGCGGGGTTGCATGTGTAGCGATGGAAAGGCTGTGCCCGCAGCACGATGATCCCGCAGTAAAGGAGACGCGATGGCGCGAATGACGATGAGAACCAGGAATGCAGTGTGGGTGGCGACTGGAGCGGCCCTGATCACGGTTGGCTTCAGCGTATCCGCATCGAGCAATCGCACGACGTCGCTCACGGCGTCCGCTCCGGCGAGTGTAGCGGTCGGAAGTGATGCTTCGGCGGCGCCTGCGATCTCGGCGACGCGCGCGGGGCTCGGTCCTGAGTGGGACCTGCCGAACGTGGACCACCCGCGGATCGACTACTGGGTTGCTCGATTCGACACGGTTCCGGCCATGCGCAAGAAGTTTCAGGGGTTCCTGGATCGCGGCGGGGCGTACGCGCCGATGATTCTGGAGAAGCTGGCTGAGCGCGGCATGCCGCAGGACCTGCTGTACCTGGCGATGATCGAGTCGGGTTTCCAGCCGAACGCGACGTCGCATGCAGCGGCGGTCGGTGTGTGGCAGTTCATTAGCGAGACGGGTCAGCGTTACGGCCTGGATATCGACCGGGCGGTGGATGAGCGCCGGGATCCGGTCCTCGCGACGGAAGCGGCACTGGACTACCTGGAGGATCTGCACGACCGCTTCGGCTCGTGGTACCTGGCGGCTGCGGCGTACAACTCGGGCGAGGGCCGCGTGGGGCGTTCGATGCGTGCGGAGTTCGGCAGAGAGCGCGCGAAGAGCGAATCGGAGTATTACGAGATCTGGGACCGCCTCCCGAGTGAGACGCGCGACTATGTGCCGCTGATGATCGCGGCTGCGCGGATCACGAAGGATCCGGAGGCGTACGGCTTCCGCCCGATGCAGCTGGATCCGCTCGAGTGGGAAGAAATCATGGTCGAGCCCGCGACTCAGCTGGGCGACATCGCGGCGACGTACGGCACGACTGTGTCGGAGCTGAAGGTGCTGAATCCGCACTTCAAGCTGAACCGGACGCCGAACAACCGCACCTACACGGTGCGTGTGCCGGTCGGCGCGACACAGTACGCGCAGGCGTCGGGCAGTGACCTGAACGTGGCCGACTGATCGAGTCGGTTCCGCGAGTCGGTTTCCGAATGACGCGGGGCCGTGGGCGAAAGCTCACGGCCCTCTTCGCATCTTGCCTGTCCCGCCACTACCGCATTGATTGTCGCCCTATCATGAATGCAGCCGAGCTCCAGCAGTATCTCCACAGGCACATCCCGATCTCCGGCGCCATGGGCATCACCGTGGAGGCGGCGTCGCCGGACCTGGTCGAGCTGAGGGCGGCGCTCGCGGCGAACCTGAACCATCGGAGCACTGCATTCGGCGGCAGCGTCGCATCGCTTGCAGTGCTTGCCGGGTGGAGTCTCCTCCGGATCGGGCTCGACGGCATCACGCCGACGCCGCAGATCGTGATTCAGCGCAGCACGGTAGAGTACATGGCGCCCATTCGGGCGGACTTCTCAGCCGTTTGCCGCCGCCCATCGGAGGAGGCATGGCAGAAGTTCATGAGTGCGTTCATCCGTCGCGGCCGGGGGCGGCTGAAGCTGTTGTCGGACGTCCGGTGCGAAGGGGAGCCGGCGGGTCACCTCGCGGGCGAGTTCGTCGCGATGAAGTCCGACTGATGGAGGACAACGGCTCCTGCGATGGCGAAGCCCGACGGATGGTCGCTCCCGATCCGGCGACGGTGACGGTGACGAAGCTGCAGCCTCAGCGGAGAAACCCCGATCTCGTCAACGTTCACATCGATGGCGAGTTCCGTGCGGCGGTCGCGTATGCGGTAGTGACTGCGGAGCGGATTCGCACAGGCGATGAGATCTCGACCGTTCAGCTCGACCGGCTGCTCTCGCTGGATGAGCGGTGGAAGGCGAAGGAATCGGCGCTCTCGCTGCTGTCGGTGCGCTCCCGTGCGCGCGGCGAGCTGGCGGACCGTTTG
>DATABQ010000083.1:0-6566 GCA_036259495.1 Longimicrobiales bacterium
CCTCCCGGTCGATCTGCTCATCCCGAAAGTCGGGCCGTATGACCACTTTGCGGTCAAGTGGGGCTACAGCGTGATCCCGGGCGCGGACACGCCCGAGGAGGAGCTGCCGACGCTCGATCGCTGGGCACGCATGCAGGACACGGTGCCATGGTTCCGCTTCACCACCGCCGGTGCCCCCGATCCGAATGCGCTGACGGAAGCCGTCGGCGATGAAGATGCAGTGCAGTCGTCCACGCTGGGGCTGATGAATCTGCGTCGCGTTGTCGACATGCTGATTCCCGTCGCGGAGGAGCCGGGCGAGAGCTACGAGCTGCTCGAGGACCTGTACGGAAACGTCATCTCGCAGTGGGGCCGCTACAATGGTCACGTCGCTGCGATCGTCGGCGGCGCCTACACGCAGGAGAAGTACGGCACCGGACCGCGCTTCGAGCCGGTTGAGGAAGAGCGGCAGGAGGAGGCGGTTCAGTTCCTGAACGAGAACGTCTTCAACGTGCCCGCATGGCTCCTCGACAGGGACATCCTGATGCGCATCGAGGCGGCGGGCACCGTCGATCGTATCGGCAGCCGTCAGATGCAGGTGCTCAATTCGCTGCTGAGCCCGGCGCGTCTCAACCGGCTGATCGAGTTCGAGGCGCTCGAGGGCCCGGGACAGACGTATACGGTCGCGGAGCTGCTGCGCGACATACGCGATGGCATATGGACCGAGTTCCAGTCAGGCAGCGGCAACGTTGCGGTCGATGTCTACCGCCGCAATCTGCAGCGCGGGTACGTCGAGCTGCTGAACAGCCGGCTCAATCCGCCGCCGGCACCGCCCGCCGCGCCGGGTGGTCCAGGGAACGATGATGACGATGACGACGATGAGGCGCCGGGGCCGATCCTGTCGGATGTACGTCCGGTGTACCGCGGCGAGCTCCGCTGGCTCCAGGAGAGCCTCCAGGATGCGCTGCCCAGGTCGGCGAACGACATCACGCGGCTCCACATCCAGGATCTGCTGATGGAGATCGAGGACATTCTCGACGACGACGCCTGATCCGAGTCGGCGTCGTCGGACCTGGAACCCATTCTTCAGAATGGCTGCGCTGGCCATTGTGATGGCCCGAACAGGACGGTCGCGCATGGCCGCCGGGAGCGGCCTCATGGCGGCACCGGCCATTCTGAAGAACGGGTTCCAGGTCCGACGTTATGATGGGGTCCCTCCCTCACCCCTGACGTGGCGCCTGCGACCCTCATGACACGCCCGTGAAACACTCGTGACACCGCCCTCCATATCGTTCATCCGACGGTGCCGACTGCGCCGCCTTTCCGAATACAGAACACGAACGCAATGGAGGTTTATATGACCTATGGGATCATGCGCATGCTGCGCCCGGTCGCGCTGCTGCCGGTCATCGCCTGCAGCGGCGGCGATGCCGCTCGCGCACGGTCTGCGGACGCCGACACCGTCGGGCAGCAGGAAGCGGGCGCCGTGCCGCTCTACGACAATCTCGGCGATCATCACTTTGATGTCACCGCGAGCGCCGGAGCGCAGCGCTATTTCGATCAGGGGATGCGCCTCTACTACGCGTTCAATCATGCCGAAGCGATCCGCGCGTTCAACGAAGCGGCACGACTGGATCCTGAGTGCGCGATGTGCTACTGGGGTACCGCGCTGTCGTACGGTCCGAACATCAACATGCCGATGGACTCGGCGAGCGGTGTCGCGGCATATGCGGCGATCCGCGAGGCAGTGGCGCAACAGGAGTTGGTGTCTGCGAGCGAACGCGCGCTCATCGATGCGCTCGCTACGCGCTACGCCGAAGCGCCGCCCGCGGACCGCAGCGCACTCGATTCGGCATACGCGGGCGCAATGGCGGACGTTGCAGAGCAGTATCCGGAACATCCGGAGGTGCTGTCGCTCTATGCCGAGTCGCTGATGGACCTGAGCCCGTGGCAGTACTGGAACCGCGACGGCTCGCCGCGACCCGCGACGCCGAAGATCCTCGCGGCGCTCGAGAAAGTGATCGCCGCTCAGGCGGATCATCCCGGTGCGAACCACTTCTTCATCCACGCGGTCGAAGCGGTCGATCCGGAACGCGCGATCCCCATGGCCGAGAACCTCGCCGGTCTCATGCCCGGCGCGGGTCACCTCGTGCATATGCCCGGACACATTTACGTGCGCGTCGGCCGTTACGCGGATGCGATTCGTGCGAACGAGCACGCCGTGCATGCGGACGAGACGTTCATCACGGACCAGCGTCCGAGCATGAGTGTCTACACGCTCGGCTATTATCCACACAACTATGACTTCCTGGCGTTCGCCGCCGGCATGATCGGGCGCAGCGAACAGGCGATCGAGGCGGCGGATCGCATGGCAGCGCTCGTGAAGCCGGAGCTGCTCGGCGCTCCCGGTCTGACGGTGCTTCAGAACCATCTCTCGCGCGCGCTCCAGATTCGCGTGTGGTTCGGCCGCTGGGATGAAATTCTTGCGGCGCCCGAGCCACCGGAAGCAGCACCGTACGCGCGTGCGGTCTGGCACTATGCACGCGGCCGCGCGTTCAGCGCGCGCGGTGATGTGGAATCGGCATCCGCGGAGCTGGAGGGACTACGCGCGGAGGCATCGCATGCATCGCTTCAGAACGCACCTGTCGAATTCAATTCCGCGACCGCACTGCTCGACATCGCCGCGAACGTGCTCGAAGGTCATATCGCTGCCGCGCGCGGCGAGCATGACATCGCAATCGATCGCCTGAACGAGGCGGTTGCAGGGGAGGATGAGCTGGTGTATGGAGAGCCGCCGGAGTGGACGGTGCCGGTGCGACAGGAGCTCGGGCGAGTTCTGCTGGACGCCGGCCGCGCCGCGGAGGCGGAGACTGCGTTCCGCGAGGACCTGGATCGATTCCCGGAGAACGGCTGGTCGCTCGAAGGTCTCAGCCGCAGTCTGGAGGCGCAGGGTCGTGCTGAAGAGGCGGCGGGAGTGCGGAATCGCTTCCGCGATGCGTCAGCGGCCCAGGAGTGACTCGCCCCGCTCGAGGTGATCGAGCAGCGCCTCGAGGTGCAGCCGCGCACGCTTGACGACTCCACCATACAGCGCGCGTGCACCCCAGACGGACGCTGCGATGATCGGCAGCGCGACGAGAGCAGCGGGCGGTGCGATGATCGCTGCGGCCGATGCGCCCACGGCGATCGCTCCGGCACCCCCGCTCGCGCTGATGCCCGCCCAGTATCCCGTGCGCTGATTCCCCAGATCCATCGTGAGCGTCACGTGTGAGAAACCGTCTTCGAGCGGTGTCACGGCAACTTCGACCGTACGCGCGGTGCGCATGTCGAACCCGGCGCCGATGCGCACCGGCTTCCGGCCCGATGTAACGCTCCGCGTCGCATCGATGACGCGCGCCATCTCCACATGAAAGCCGCTGCTCTTCTCATAGATCGTGCGATCGGGCAGGCGCCGGAGCACGGCAAGGTACTGGGAGTCGAGGAGGTACTTCTCGATGTGGCGACGCACCTCGTCCGCCGTTCCCGGCACCGTCCGCGAGGCGCTGGTGCGCTCGACGCCGAGCAGCCCGCCACCGGCCGCGGGCGTGCTCTCGGCCGTGACCTCCGCCAGTGCGCGACGCATGTGGGCAGGGCCGATCCCGAGCTCGCCGCCGATGCGTATCAGCTCCTCATCGCTGACGCCCGCGTCGGCCGTGGTATCCGCCTCGTGCGTCTGAAGCTCGACCGCGCGACGCACGACCGCCTCCACCTGCTCGGTGCTGAGCCGTCGCACCGGCACCTTCGCTGGCGGTCCCGGTGCGGCAGGACGCTTCGTATCAGCCATGTGGTCTGTGCGTCGGATCGGCGATACGCTCGATCGATCTTCGTCCGGTAAATGGCACCGCAGCCTCCGCTCTGAAGTGGTACTGTCTATAATAGCGGGGCGGCCGAACCTCCGTACAGGGTGGCTGACGCCCAGGCGGGGCAGTAAGGTGATCGATCCTGTTCCAGTATTTCAGCCGCCGACCATGATCCCTGACTGGCTCCAGCCGATGGCCGCGACGCTCACGCAGGAGCGGTTCACCGACCCCGCGTGGATCTTCGAGCAGAAGATCGACGGCATTCGCATCCTCGCCTTTCGCGATCGGGCCGCCGTGCGCCTGCTCACGCGCAACCGGCTGCCGCGCCACATGCCGCATGTCGCGCGCGCGATCGAGCGACTGCCGGTGGACGATGTGATTCTCGACGGCGAGTCGACCTGGAGCGGTGAGGGCGACGTCGCATACCACGTGTTCGACATCCTGTGGCTGAACGGTCGCAGCACGACCGCGCTGCCGTTGACGGAGCGATACGCACTGCTGGACGCGCTGCCGCTCGATCCGCCGCTCGGCCGGGTAGCGTCGGTAGACGGTGCGAAGCCGTGGGAGCACGCGTGCAGCCAGGGGTGGGAAGGCGTGATTGCGAAGCGGCTCGACTCGCCCTACGAGCACCGGCGCTCGAAGCACTGGCTCAAGATGAAGTGCGAGCTGACGCAGCGCCTGGTCGTCGGCGGGTTCACGGATCCGCAGAACAGTCGCGTCGGCTTCGGTGCGCTCCTCGTCGGCTACTACGATGGCGATGACTTCGTGTTCGCCGGGAAGGTCGGCACCGGCTTCGACAACAGCATGCTGCTCGCGCTGCGCGAGCGGCTGGATGCGATGGAGGTCGAGAAGCCGCCGTTCACCAGGGCGGTGGGACTGCCTCGAGTGCGCGCGCACTGGGTGCGGCCGGAGATCGTCGTCAACGTCGCATTCATCGAGTGGACGGATCACGACAAGCTGCGCCACTCGCGACTGCTCGCGATCTGCGCCGATGCGTCGCCCCACGACGCCGTCCGCACATCCTGACACGAAGATGGCCGACGCCGACCGCGTGAAGATCACGCATCCGGAGAAGGTGCTGTTCCCGGACGACGGCATCACGAAGGGCGAGCTCGTCGAGTACTATCGAACGATCGCGCCGCTGATGCTTCCGCATGTGATTCGTCGCCCGATCACGATGGAGCGCTTTCATCGCGGAATCGCCGAGGATGGCTTCTTCCAGAAGAGCGTGACGAAGGGCTTCCCGCCCTGGCTGGAGCGTGTCGCCGTGCCGAAGAAGAACGGCAAGGTTCATCACCCGCTGGTGACTGACACCGATTCACTGCTGTGGCTGGCGAACATGAACAGCATCACGCCGCACGTGTGGACTTCGCGCGCGCCGGACCTGAACAACCCGGACCTGCTCGTGTTCGACCTGGACCCGTCGGAAGTCGATGATGATGCGCTGCGCCATGCGACGCTGGTCGTGCGCGAAACCCTCACGGAGCTCGGGCTCACGAGCTGGGTGAAGACGACCGGATCGAAGGGCTTCCACGTCGCCGTGCCGCTCGATGGCACGGCCGGTTACGAGCTGTGCTCACCGCTCGCGCACGCGTTCGGCCGCCTGCTCGTGGAGCGGCATCCGGCTGTCTTCACGCAGGAGTTCTACAAGGCCGATCGCGGCGATCGCATCCTGATCGATACAGGCCGCAACGAGTTCCACGCGACGTACGCCGCGCCATATGCGGTGCGTGCGAAGCCCGGCGCGCCCGTGTCGGCGCCATGCACGTGGGAGGAAGTGGAGCAGGGGATCACTCAGCAGTCGTTCACGCTGCGTACGATGGCGGAGCGGGTGGGGGCGATCGGGGACGTCTGGGCGGATTTGCACGACGGGGGTGTTTCGGCGGATGGGATGGCGGAAGCGCTGTCCCGGCTGAGGTCCTGACGGGGCGACCCGGACGCGGAACCCACTTTGCAGAACGGCTCATCGGCGCATTCTGGCGTCCCGCGGGCACATGCCTGGATGTCTGACGGTAGCACGGATATGCCTGCTGGAGCCGTTCTGCAAAGTGGGTTCCGCGTCCGACCGGCTTGCAATAAGTCGCGTTACCCCGCAACCTCATGGGTTGGCGGGTGAAACTGCCCGCCGGATTGCCTGTTGAAGCAAGGCAGAGAGCAAGTGATCTCCCTCGACGACATACATGAAAGCCTGCGCGGGCGGCTGGCCGCTGCGGAGGCCGATCTGATTCTTCGTTTCACCACCCTCTTCTACGCGACCGCTGCCCCGGAATTCTTCCGCGATCGCAGCGCCGCGCAGCTCGCAGCTCTGGCACTGTCCGCGTTCCGGTACCTCGAGCACTCCAGTCCGGAGCGCGTCGATGTCGAGGTGGGGGACCCGCCGAACGATGCCGCGCCGCTGACGGTCCCGGTCACGGTGATCCGCACGCACGTGAGCGAGCGCCCGTTCATCGTAACGACTGTGCGGGAATACCTGTACGCGCGCGACATCGACGTCGAGAGATTCCTGCACCCCGTCTTCATGGTGAAGCGTGGTGCGGACGGTGCGGTGATCGACGTGGGTCCGGCCGCGGAGGGCGTGCCGCTCGAGTCGGTCGTCCACTGCGAAGTGCGCAGGATCGGCAGCCGCGCGGTGATGGATGAGGTTTGCGCCGGAATCGAGCGCAATCTCCGCGATGTCGTCAGCGTCACGGACGACTTCGAGGCGATGGTGCAGGCGCTCGACGATACCCTCGCATCGCTTCCGGCGGTCGC
>DATABQ010000084.1:0-5070 GCA_036259495.1 Longimicrobiales bacterium
CGAAAAGTTAAGCCAAAAATCGACCGTGGTCAATCCGTCGAGGTCTGCTGCATGGTACAGGTGCGGTGGCGCGGACGGATGGGCGTTGATGGGGTCGAAGCCTACTCCGGCGCCCGGCCCGTGAGGCTGTCCTTCGCGGTATCGGCGAAGCGGTAGAGCCTCTCGCCGTCGCGAATGAGGCCGTAGCGTTCGCGCGCGAGGCGCTCGATGGTGGCGGAATCGCTGGCCAGCGAATCGCGTCGCGCGCGGAGCGCCGTGACCTCGGAGCTGACCTCTTTCGCGCGCTGCTCCTCCAGCGCGCGCTCCTGACGTACGCGGCGCAGGTCGAAGACATCGTAGTCCCCGCCGAAGACGGCGAAGTAGCCCGCTCCGACCAGCAGGACGACTCCGAATATGATCCTGAGCTTCAAAACGCGTCCCGCCCCATGTACTCTGCCGTGGACCCGAGGTCCTCGGCAATTCGGAGCAGCTGGTTGTACTTGGCAATGCGGTCGGTGCGGCTGGCGCTTCCCGTTTTGATCTGGCCGCTGCGCGTAGCGACGGCGAGGTCGGCGATGAACGTGTCCTCGGTCTCGCCGGAGCGATGGCTGATGATGTAGCGGTAGCCGTTGCGCTTCGCCAGCTCGATCGCCTGGAGCGTTTCGGTCAGCGTGCCGATCTGATTCACCTTGATGAGGATCGCGTTGCCGGCACCCGTGTCGATTCCCTTCTGAAGGAACTCGGTATTGGTGACGAACAGATCGTCGCCGACGAGCTGCACGCGATTGCCGATGGCGGCCGTGAGGGCGCGCCAGCCGTCCCAGTCGCCCTCGTCGAGGCCGTCCTCGATGGAGACGATGGGGTACCGTTCGACCCAGCCGCGCCAGAACTCCACCATCTCTTCGGCGGTGCGCTTTTCGTTCGTGGACTTGTGGAAGACATATGCGCCGTCGCGGTGCATCTCACTCGCCGCGGCATCCAGTGCGAGCAGCACATCCTCGCCTGCACGGTAGCCCGCCTTGTCGATCGCCTCGAGGATGACTTCGATCGCTTCCTCGTTCGTGCCGAGATGGGGCGCAAAGCCACCCTCGTCGCCGACGTTCGTGCTCATCCCGCGACCGCTCAGGACCTTCTTCAGGCTGTGAAAGATCTCCACCCCGGCGCGGAGCGCTTCCGGGAAGCTCTCCATGCCGACCGGCGCGATCATGAACTCCTGCAGGTCGACATTGTTCGCTGCGTGCGCGCCGCCGTTGATGATGTTCATGAGCGGCACGGGCATCAGCGAGGCGTTCGGTCCGCCGAGATAGCGGTAGAGCGGCAGGCCGGCCTCCATTGCGGCGGCGCGCGCGACCGCGAGCGAAACCGCGAGGGTCGCGTTCGCGCCGAGCGATGACTTGTTCTTCGTTCCGTCGATCTCGATCATCATGCGGTCGACGGTGGCCTGGTCGAACGCGTCCATGCCGATCACCTCTTCGGCGATTTCGTCATTCACGTTCGACGCAGCTTTCAGCACGCCCTTGCCGAGATACCGCTTGCTGTCGCCGTCACGCAGCTCGACCGCCTCGAACTCGCCCGTGGACGCGCCGCTCGGCACGGCCGCGCGACCGGCGGAGCCGGTGTCGAGGACGACCTCCGCCTCGAGCGTCGGATTGCCGCGCGAATCGAGGATCTCGCGCGCGTGAATGCTGGTGATGATCGACATTTGACTCTCAGGTATTCTGCGCGGGCGGCAGCATCAGCTGCTCGATCTCGGAGCGCACCCGCGCGATGAGTTCATCGCGATGGCTGATATCGTATTCGACCGGTGATACGGGCGGGCCGAAGCGAACGATAATCCGCCCGGAGCGTATGCGCCAGCTATCGCGCGCCATGATTTCGCGCGCGCCGTGCACCCCCGCCGGTACGATATCGATGCCGTTGTTCAGCGCGAGTACGAATGCGCCTTTCTTGAACGGCTGCAGCTCGCCTGTTCGCGAACGCGTGCCTTCGGGAAAGATGATGACTGAGCTGTTGTCCTCGGTTATGACGCGCCCGGCCTGATCCAGGCTTGCTACCGCACGCTGCCTGTCCGTCCGATCGACGGATATGTGGCCGGCCGCCACCCACGCGTGGCCCCAGAGCGGGACACGGGCGAGCTCCTTCTTCGCGACGAAGCGGTAGCGTTTCGGTATGAACGCCGCGAGCGCGAGGACGTCGTACCACGATGAGTGGTTCGCGACGATGATCTGCGCACGATCCGGCGAGAGGCTCTCCTCGCCGGATATCTCGACGCGCGCGCCCGTCGCCCACAGGACCCATCGTGCCCACCACCGCGGGATCTGATCGTAAAAGCGCGAGGAAGCGCCGACATAGGAGCCGATGATGACGATCAGACTGAGCGGCACCGTGGCGATCAGCACGTTGAGGACGACCCAGATCGTGCGAATCATGACGATGCGTTGAAGTGATCGTGGCCGCTATACGGCAGCTCCGTAACCGTGCCGTTGGCGCGAAGGAGTACTCCTGAACCGGAGTGCACGGTTCCGACGCAGGTGAGCGGCAGGTTGAATGTGTCGATGAATGCGTCACGGAAGCGTTCGACGGCGCCGGGCGGCGCGGCGAAGCACAGCTCGTAGTCCTCACCGCCAGTGAGTGCCAGACGCAGCGCATGCTCATGGTCCGGAGTATGAGCGTGCACGGTCGGATGGATGGGCACGGATGCCGCATCGATGATGATGCGCACCCCGCTGGCCGCCGCCAGGTGCTCCACATCGCCGGCGAGGCCGTCGGAGACGTCGATGAGTGCGTCGAGCGCGCCGCGCGTTGCGAGCCAGATGGCTTCGGCTGTGCGCGGTGTGGGCAATGCGAACGCGAGGCGCGCAGCGGGCTCTGGAGTGCCACCGCTCTTCCACGCCCTCACGGCGGCCGCGGCGGCGCCGAGCTCTCCCGTCACCCAGAGCGAGTCACCGGAACGCGCGCCGCGGCGAAGCACCGGCCGCAGCGCGTTGCCCACCACGGCAATGTCGGTGACCATCGGACCGGTGGTGCGCGATGTGTCGCCGCCCAGAAGCACGGCGCGCGCGCCGGCCGCAGCAGCACGGACGCCCTCCATGATGCGTGGCGCGAGGTCGAACTCGGATTCATCGATGGCGAGGGAGGCGAGCACGCCAATGGGAGTGGCAGCGACGGCTGCGAGATCGCTCAGGGCAGCGGCCGCCGCCCTGTAGCCGATCTCCTCCGGCTGCAACCATTCGCGCAGGAAGTGAATGCCTTCGACGGAGATGTCCATGCTCAGCGCGATGCCTTCACCCCTCACGACCGCGCAGTCGTCACCCGACCCGACACGGACCGCGTCCGGTACCGGGATTACTGCGCCGGCCGTTCCGGCGTCCGGATAGAACCGGCGGATGAGGTCGAATTCGGCGCCGGGACCGAGCGGAATCTGCGTCATCGCTGCCGCTGCTTCGGGTGTGGGGCTGCGTTCGGCGGCGGGCTGTGCGTCGCCGCAACAGGGAGCAATATAACAGCGCGGCCGGCGCCACGCCGCCGGCGTTTCAGTGGCGGGCGGGCTGGTCGAACGTGACGAATGGCAGGTCCAGCCTGCTGGTCGTCGGCCCGGGATCGGCGATGGCGAGCGCCAGGTGCCTGCTCACGTCATCGGGTGAGAGCGAGCGGCCGAGGTCCGCAAGATCCGCGGCGCGCCCGCTCAGGAAAAGCCCGAGAGCCGCAGCCAGCTTCGTCTCGCAGCCGCCGGCGAGGAATGCGCCGATTGTGCCCGCGAGCTGGTCACCCATTCCAGCCGTCGCGGTATCTGATGAGCCGACAGCGTTCACGAGCAGCGTCCAATCCGGCATCGCAACCAGGGACGGCTGCCCCTTGAGCAGGACGACACAGTCGAGCTCGCGTGCGGCCGCGCGTGCTGCGCCCGGCATGTCTGCGAGGATCTCCTCCACCGACGCACCCGTGATTCGAGAAAGCTCGCGTGCGTGCGGCGTGATCACCAGCGGCGTCACAGCTGCGATGTCCCGAAGAGCTCCCGGCTCATCGGCATGCATGTTCAGCGCATCGGCATCCAGCAGCGTCGGCTTCCCCCGCAACTGCTCCAGTACAAAATGCAGCGATGATCGCGCCTCGTCGTCCGTTCCGAGGCCCGGTCCCGCGACCAGCGCATGCATCGGCTCGAGTTCGTCTGCAGTCACGCGCGCACGGTCGAGAAACGTCGCTTCCGGCGACAGCGTCTGCAGCACGACGCGATTCGATGCTGACGATGCGATCCGCAGCAGACCCGCCCCCGCTCGCAGCGCCGCCCGAGACGCAATGGCCGCGGCGCCGGCCATGCCCTCGTGCCCGGCGAGCACCAGCAGCCGCCCAGCGGTACCCTTGTGCGCCGACGCCGCGCGAGGCCGCAGGTGGGCCCGCACGTAGTCCGGCGTGATCAGTTGCGCCTGAGCCCTGACGCAGGCCTCGGGGAATCCGACCTCGACGGCAATCAGCCGCCCGCAGTGCTCGCGCGCGGGATGCAGCAGCAGGCCCAGCTTCGGCCACCCGAACGTCACGGTTGCATCCGCCCGTACCGTATTGTCCGCGGCGCGACCTGTCGTCGCGTCCACGCCGGTCGGGAGGTCGAGTGACAGGACCGGCGTCGGCAGGTCATTGATGCGTCGAATCCAGTCGATGATCCTGCCGCGTGGTGGCCCCTGCGCACCGGTGCCGAGTATCCCATCCACGATCACAGCCGCGTGCGACAGCGCCTCGCCCGCGTTGTCACCGGCAATGATCTCGAGCGCTACACCGTGCAGCAGCGTCGAGTCCGGCGGTGACGAGCCGACCGCAATGAGCGCTACATCGCGTCCCCACGTGTGGAGGACGCGAAGCATGACGAGGAGGTCACCGCCGTTGTGACCGCTGCCGGCCACACCGACAATGCGTCCGTGAGGGTATAGTCGCTGGAGGATGAGCGCCGCCGCGCGACCTGCGCTCTCAATCAGGACGCGGCCGGGCACACCGAAATCGTCGTGCGCCGTGCGGTCTGCCTGCGCGGCTTGTGCCGCTGTGGGAAGCGGCACGTTCAACCGGCCGAACACGCCTTCCGGCGGATCAGTGGTGGAGGAC
>DATABQ010000085.1:0-2613 GCA_036259495.1 Longimicrobiales bacterium
CTCCTCTACAGCCTCGCCACCGGCGAGCTGTTCAACATGGGCGTCGTCGGCGATTACGCGTTCGATGATGACGGCAGGTGGCTGGCCTACACCATGGAGACGCCGGACCGCGTGGGGAACGGGGTTCAGCTGCGCGACATGCGCACGAGTGTCGTGCGTTCGCTCGAGAGCGATCGCCTGCTGTACCGTCACCTCGCATGGGTCGACAGCTCACGCGCCATCAGCATCGTGCGCGGCGAGTTCGACAGTGAGAGCAACGACACCACGTTCTCGATCCGTGTCTTCCGTGACCTCGGTCCTGACGGCGCGGCCGAGACCCTGACGTTCGATCCCGCGGTGACGGACGGCTTCCCTGCCGGATGGGACATCGCGGCCGACCGCGCGCCGCAGTACGCGGAGGACATGTCCGCCGTGTACTTCGGCATCCGTGAGGACGAGGAGCGCGACATCGTGAACAACGGCGTACGCGCCGGTGCGCCGGGAATGGGCGGCCGCATCGAGCAGGAGCTCGGACGGCGCGGGTCGCAGGGTGAGGAGGCCGACACGGCTCTTCCTTCGCTCATCCTCTGGCACCACAAGGACCCGCGGCTTCAGTCGCAGCAGATCGTGCAGGAGGAGCAGGATCGCAACTTCAGCTACTTCTCTGCATACAACTTCGACGATCGTCGTTTCATGCAGCTCGCTGACGACATTGTGCGCAGCGTCAACGTGCTGCCGGGCGATCGTTACGCGTACGGCACGAGCGACTCGAAATATCAGCACGCGGCCAGCTACTCCGGCCGCAATTACATGGATGTCTACCGCTACGATCTGCGGACGGGTGAGCGCTCGCTGCTCATGGAGAAGCGGCCGAGCGGCCCGCTCTCTCCGTCACCCGACGGTCGCAATATGCTGTTCTGGGGTGTCGACGGGCACTACTGGGTCCTCGACCTCGCCTCCGGCGACAGTGTCAACATCACCCGCGACGTACCGGTCAGCTTCGTCGACAGCGCGGATGACCACTACAACATCATCCCTCCTTCCCTGCCGTCGCGCGGCTGGACGAAGGACGGCACCGCTGTGCTGCTCTACGATGACTGGGACGTGTGGAAGGTGCCGGTGCGTCCCGGCGAGCGGGCAGTCAACCTGACCGGTGACGGCAGCGAGAAGCAGGTCCGCTATCAGCGCATGTACGACTTTTCCGGTGACGACGCACCCGGCGGCCGCGGCGGATTCCGCGGCTTCGGCGGCAGCCGCGATGGCATCGATCTGTCGGAGCCGCTCTGGTTCGGCACGTACGGTGAATGGACGAAGATGGAGGGACTCGCGCGCGTCGATCCGGGCGAGCCGGGTGCGCAGACGCTGTTCTTCGAGCCGGCGCGCTTCAGTGTCGAGAAGGCACGCGATGCGGACACGTTCATCTACACGCGCGAAACGTTCACCGAGTTCCCCGACTACTGGGTCGCGAACGACAATTTCCGCGGCGGCTATCGCATCACCGATGCGAATCCGCAGATCGCCGATCTCGCCTGGTCGAGCGGAGCGCAGCTCATCGAGTACACGACCGACAAGGGTGTGAAGCTCCAGGGCGCGCTCTATCTACCGGCCAACTACGAGCCGGGGCGGAAATACCCGCTGCTCGTGACGATCTACGAGAGGCGATCGCAGAATTTCAACAACTTCGTATCGCCGAGCGAGACGCGCACACCCGATCCGTCGCAGTACACGAGCCGCGGCATCGCCGTATTGGATCCGGACATCGTTTACGAGGTCAACGATCCCGGCATGTCGGCGGTCTGGGCAGTCATCCCGGCCGTCAAGGCCGCGATCGCCACCGGCATCGTGGACGAATCGAAAGTGGGCCTGTGGGGCCATTCGTGGGGCGGCTATCAGACGGCTTTCCTGGTCACACAGACGGACATCTTCACCGCTGCCATCGCCGGTGCTCCGCTCACGGACATGGTCAGCATGTACAGCTCCGTCTATTGGAACTCGGGCCGCGCCAATCAGGCGATCTTCGAGTCCAGCCAGGGCCGCTTCAGGGGTAACTTCATCGACAATTACGACGCCTACATCCGGAACTCGCCCGCATTCCACGCCGACAAGGTGACGACGCCGCTCGTCATCCTGCACAATGAGAAGGACGGCGCAGTCGATTTCAATCAGGGCATCACGTACTTCAACACGCTCCGACAGCTGGGCAAGGAAGTGATCCTGCTCCAGTACGTCGGTGAGAACCATGGTCTGCGCGAAGAGCGCAATCAGAAGGACTACGCGTCACGGATGCGCGAGTGGTTCGATCACTACCTGCTCGGCACGCCCGCACCCGACTGGATGGAGAACGGCGTCCCGCGCCTCCAGATCGAGGAGCACCTGCGCAATCGGATTGCGGCACCGAAGCCCATTACCATTTCGGACGAGGTGGAGCTGAGGTCTGTAGCGAACTGAATCCGGCGGCGGGGAGCGGGCTGTCCTCATGGACGATTGACGGCGAGTTTCGCCTCAATCGTCCATGAAGCGCCTGTCTCGTTCCAGACGTGAAAACTTTGCCGCCGGATCCGCCGCGCCGATCTTCGACGGCAGGCAGACTTGCTAAGCATTGTGACGTCGGCACGCGTGGGTTTCCGATCTACC
>DATABQ010000086.1:0-4301 GCA_036259495.1 Longimicrobiales bacterium
AATCATGGAGGAACAGGAGCGGTCGTACGCGGCACTGGGTATCTGGATGGCGAATGCGGGCGTCGTCTTCAAGTTCCCGCACAGCTTCGGCCGAGTGGTACCGTACGGAATGGCGGGGGCAGGGCTCGTACGCTATCAGCCATCGAAGGACGCGCCGCTGCCGGCGGAAGCGCGCCGCCGCTTTGCGGAGTCCAGCCTGCAGCATGCGGCGGGTATGTTCGGCGTTGGAGCGTCGATCCCGCTCCAGCGCAGCGACCTGCTGTTGTCATTCGAGCTGACGAACCACATGTCGAAAACACCGCTGCGCGGGGAGGGAGCCGGCGAGACGTTCGAGCTCCACGGTGTCCCGATGGTCATCGATCCTGAGGGAGACGTGTCAGGGGAGAATGATGTGGGTGTGACCAGCCACGTGCGCCTGGCCATCGGCCTGACGCTCCCGCTCCGGTAGGCGCGTTCCGGCGGAGAGCACCGCGACCATTGTTATCTGAGCAGAATCCGCCGCCGACTTTCGGTCACCTCGCCCGAACCCGAATCCGTGATGCGCAACACCAGGTCCTGGAGACCGTCGCGATCCGTGGGAAGAGGAACGTTCAGCGCCACGATATAGCGCTCATCCGCCGCTTCGCCGCGCCACCCGACGCGCGGATCCTCCCCCGCCTCGACCAGTCCGAGTCCGCGCCCGATCCAGTTTGCGAAGCGGCCGAGCAGGGAAGGGCGCTCCGCCGACTCGAGGGCCACTTCGATCTCGATCGGGCCGGCGCGGTCCAGCCGGTACACCTCGGCATAAACGCCGAGTGTGTCGCCCGGCTGGAAGATGAGCGACTCGAACGGCCGAAGGCGCGGATCGTCCAGGCGCTCCGGCGCATCAGCGTCGGGGAACGGTCGCGAAACGAGGAGGTCAGACGCGACGGGTCCGGCGCCGGGGACATGTGCATTGAGCGCGTACCGTGCGCGGCCGGCGTTCGAGAGGGAGTCGCCGAGCATCTCAGCGCTGTAGACGACGGGTCCGGGGACGGTCGAGATGAAGGCGGTGAGGCGGGCGGTATCGCCAACCAGGCGTACGGGTGGGTTCACCTGCACGCGCGATGTGAATGCCGAGTCATACACGAACACGCCTGCGCGCGGCGGTGCATCCGGCGCTGCGCCCGCCTCGCACGGCAGGGCAGCGTCGATACGCAGAACGACAGAGTCACCGCGTAGAAAGCGGGTCACCTGGTGTTCCAGCTCGATGACCCGCCCGACGCGTTGCATCGTGTAGGCGGAGCGGGCGGTGGCGGCGTAGAGGAGCGGCCGTTCGCCGGGCTGCGGCTGCTGCGGCACTCCGTTCGTGAGGGCCGTCGGGGCGAAGGCGCGTTGCGCGGTGTCCCAGTACTCGACCATTCCGCCGCCGGCCAAACCGGCGCCGGCCTGGCGTGCATGTGCGGTTGGGGAACCGTAGCGCACCATCAGCTCGTCGAGGTCGCGTCCCCAGCTCACCATACCGGTGACCGTCGGGACATCTGCGAGCAGCCGCGCCTTCACATGTCTCGCAATATGCTCGTTCCAGCGCTCGTTCTCGGGCGTCAGCCAGAAGGGATCCGCGAGGAGCCAGAATCGCCGTTGGTAGTCACTGCGAGCGGACTCGCCGAGCCGCCGCACGCGCCGGCGCTCGCCAGGATCCAGCAGCCACTCCGGATCCAGCCACGTACGCCGCTCCTCGCCGGACAGATGATGCAGGGCGACAATGAAATGCCTCTCTGCACGATCATGCTCGCCCGCGGCGTGCCGGGCCAGACCCTGGAGCAGCTCGCCCCAAAGCGTGTCGCGGGACAGCGCGGCAAAAGCGCCGGCCGCGGATGCTGCCTCGCCGGCGCGGCCATCGCGGATCAGGAGACGGACGAGAGGACCGGCCGCGGACCGCTCGTGCGGCGCAGCGGCGAAATACCGGCGGATGGACTCGACCGCCTCGCGCCGGGCATCGATGACGCGCGCGGCTTCGTCACCGAGCGATTCCGGCCGGGCGCCGGTCGAATCGAAGCGCAGGCAGAACCGGCCGACGATCTCATCGCACTCGTACGCTGCGCCGGAGCTCCAGGAGAGTGGCGCCATCCAGCGCGAAAGGCGTTCGAATCGGGCTTCCGCATCGCGCGCGCTCTCGCGCAGCGCCTCCACGGAGTCGGGCGGCAGCGCAGCTCCGAGCTGGGCGGCCATCACTATGGTCAGGGCAGCATGAACGTTAATCGTCACATGGACTTTTTCTTGCGTCGCGCGCACTCACTGAAATCCGTCACGCCGGAGGACCCTGCCATGAGCCGCGCGCAACCGGGCGCCGTTATTCTCGACCAGCTGCGAGACCGTATCGTCACGGGTCTCTACTTCGGAAACTGGCAGCCAGGCGAGCGTCTGCCAAGCATCAGAGACATCGCCGACGCCGAGTCGGTGGATCGCAAGACCGCCGCTGCTGCGTACCATCGTCTGGAGGAGGAAGGCCTCGTCGAGGTCAAGGCCCGCTCGGGCGTGTTCCTGCGTGATGAGCGCGAGAACGGCACGCGCAACGGAAACGGCGGACCGCTGGAGAAGCTCCAGCGCCGCTGGCTGAAGAACACGTACGACGGCGCCCGCGCACTCGGGCTGGACACGCGGACGGTCCTGCGCGTGTTCGGCGCAGTCGCAGAAGTGGAGGCGAACCCGGTACCGGTCGTGGAGGAGGATGAGGCTACGGCCCGCACCGTAGCGGAGGAACTCCGTGACTGCGTCGGGATCGATGCGCGTCCCGTGTCGCTCGCCGATGTCACGGCCCGGGGCTCCGTCTTCGCCAGCGCGGCGTTCGCCGTTACGACCCCGTACTATGCCGCGCGCGTGAGCCGCGCGCTGCCGGGGACGCCGCTGATCATCGCGACGCTTTCGCTCGACCTGCTCTACAGCCTGATGGAGCGTGCCGCAGTGGGCATGATCCTGGTCGTCGTGCCGAGCCAGTGGATCGCGTCGCGAGTAGAGGCCGCGCTACGCCAGCGGGCGCCCAACATGGATCGGACCCGCGTCGTCGCGGCGGATGGACGCACGGACCTGCAGCAGCTGCGGCGCGAGGCGGCCTGCATCTTCGTGTGGCCGGGCTGCGATGACGTGCTGTCTGCGTTCGAGGGTGACGAGTGCGTGAAACCGGTGCGCCTGCTGTCCGAGACGACCACCGATCGCGTGCGCACGGCAGTGCTGGACGCGGCGCTCCGCACGATGGGCGCTCCGGTCAGTACGTCCACCGTCGTCGCAGCTCTATGAGCAGCTGCTGCTGCGGATCCTGCAGCGGCAGCGCAAAGACGGAAGACCTGAGGCCGCGCCCGCGGTAGACCGGCTCCAGAGCGAGCCGGAGCCGCGAGCGCCGGTCGAAATTCCAGTCCAGCCGGATCGCCCACGTACCCACCTCTCCCTGACTGCCGAACAGCGCTTCCAGCGCCGTCTGGACGGTGAGGAATACGTCCGGGACGAGCTGCTTGCCGACGACGATGGTCGGCGCTTCGCCGCCCAGGATGCTCTGAGTGAAGTTCACCTGGAGGATGTCCAGCCCGAGGCCGCCCAGGGAGCGCTCGAGCTCCAGCGAGATCATCTCGAAGAACCCGCCGACATACGTCTGCTCCAGGAGGTCGTCTCCCGGCAACGCATCGCCGGCGAGCGTGGAGCTCGGGGCACCGAACAGCAGGAAGCTCAGCAGCTCCGACTCGGCGATCTGCCCTGCCTGCCCGCCGGCGAGCTGGAGCGTCGGGCTCTCCGCCGTACCGGTGATCCGCACGTCCACGTCGAGCTGACGGCCCTCCTGATCGAGGACGATCCGCCGCGCCGTGACGTCGATGCTCGGGTTCGGCTCCGGCTCGCCGCGGAAGCGCACCTGGGCGGAGATGATGTCGAACCGGCGCACTACGGGCCCGGCCAGGAGCGTGTACTCCCCGCGGGTGCCGGTGAGCGTTCCGGTGATCGGCATGCTGTCGCCGACCTTGTTGACGATGAGCTCGCCCGCGAGCTGCGCCTGAGCCTGGTAGGCGAGGAACCAGGTGTCCGTTGAGATATCGACGACCAGATCGCGGATCACGAGGTTGCCGATGGGGTCGCTCTCCTCAATGGGGTCGAACGTCATCGTGTCGAGTGCTGCCGGGCGCGTCATATCGACCAGCTCGGGCCGGAACGATGGCCCGCCGAGCTCCGGCACCACGATGTATCCGTCCGCGACCTCGATCGCCCCTGTGAGCACGAGCGCTTCCGGCGGGCCGGTCAGCTGGACCTCGCCCCACACACCCGCGTCCGGATGATTGTCGACGCCCATGGGCTCGAAC
>DATABQ010000087.1:0-4376 GCA_036259495.1 Longimicrobiales bacterium
GTAGGTGTCGAGCTGATCGTTCTTCGACAGCGTATCGACTTCCTCGCCGTTCAGCTCCACGATGAGATGGTCATCGACTTGACCTTCGAAGATCGTGCGGTTCAGAACCACCTTGTTCCACGCCGGGTGATCGGAGATGTCGTAGTGCCCCTGCTCGGGGAACTTCATCTCCCTGACCACACCGCCACCGTTTTCGGTGGAGACGCGGGACGTGAAGCGGAACTCGCCCTTGTCCTTCCACGCGGGCTCCAGCTTGTCCAGGATCTGAACCCAACGCAGAACCACCTTGATCCTGCCGCCGGTCTGCTCCGCCATCGATCACTCCTTCGGCTAGTTCGTACTGGGCTTGGCTATGTCGTCGAGGGCCGGGCCATCAAGCGGCACGGGGGTGAGATAATGCAGCGGCGCGGGGTCGGGGGCAAGCCTTCGCCGTGGCGGTGCGGCTGAACAGCAGAGAAGCTGCTGGACTGGTGCTTGCTGATGCAGAGGGGCAATGAAGGAGACTCCCACTGCAGGACCGGGCGCGGGCAGACACTGGCCGATGCGAATGGCCGTCGTGTTCGTGCTGATCACGCTGCTGGCTCTGGTCATGGTGCCATGGCTCGTACAGCGGCGCGTTTCGGGGCTGCGCGCACAGATCGAGGCGTCGGAGCCGGCGCGCACGCTGGTGATGCGATGGCAGTTCGATCTCGTACGTGAGATGGCCGCGCTGAGCGAGGTGCTGCTGACCGGCGACAACACGCCGTATGACGGCGCGCCGCGGGTGGACGAGCGGCGGATCTATGAGCAGCTGGAACCGCTCGCCGCCAGGCTGGGGCCTGAGGTCATGCGCGAGCTGGGCGAGGCCCGTGCCGTGGTCGACCTCTGGCATGAGCGCGTGAGCGAGGAAGAGCTCCGGCAGCAGCGGGCGGAGGGGGTGCGGCTTATGGACATCCCGCGCGAGCGTACGCTGTTCAGCCGGGCGCTGCGCTCGGTCGCGGCCGTCGATTCCGTGATCATCCGTGAGACGGATGAGATCCGCCAGCGAATCGTCTTTGCTGAGGAGACGGGGCTCAGGATCACACTGGTGTCGGGGCTCGTCGCGCTGCTCGCCGGCATGACGGTGCTGACCCTTCAGTCGCGAGTCACCCGGTTCGCGGAGGAAGCGGAACGCCGTCGGGTGCAGGCGGACGAGGCGTTGGCGGAATCCGCGCGCGCCGCAGAGGCCCGCAACCGGCTCCTCAGAGGAATTACGCACGACGTGAAGAATCCGCTCGGCACCGCCAAGGGTTACGCCGAGCTGCTCGCGCTCGGCATCAAGGCTCCACTCGCACCGGAACAGGCACCGCTGGTGGCGGGCGTCGAGCGCTCGGTGGACAGCGCACTCGCCATCATCGCGGACCTGCTCGACCTCGCCCGCGTAGACAGCGGCGGCGTCAGCGTGAGGCGCGTGGAAGTCGACCTCAACGATGTCGCAGCCGAAGCCGTCGCCGACCATCTGCCGTCGGCGGAGACGGCGGGCCATACTCTCGAGGCTGACCTGGCGGACCAGCCGGTACGCGCCCATACGGATCCCGTCCGCGTCCGCCAGGTCCTCGACAATCTGATAACCAACGCGATGAAGTACACACCCGCACCCGGTCGCATAGTCGTTCGCGCCGGCGCGCCCGAAGACGACGCGCCTCCCGCCGACGGCGAATGGGCGACAATCACGGTAAAGGACAACGGGCCGGGCATTCCGCCCGAGTATCGTGAGTCGGTATTCGACGAGTTCACGCGGATCGACGAGAGCAGCTCGAACGGCCACGGGCTCGGACTCGCAATCGCGCGCGGCCTCTCTCGTCAGCTCGGGGGTGACCTCACGCTGTCGGACCGGAGCGAGGGCGGAGCTGTGTTCGTTCTCTGGATCCCGGAGGGTCGCGCCGGGACGGCCTAGCGATCATTGCTGCTGCGGCCGATCCGCCACAGCTCACCATTCTCCTCGTCCGTAACGATGTAGAGCAATCCGTCCGGACCCTGCCGCACGTCGCGAATGCGTTTCTGGCGGTCGAGCAGCAGGTGCTCCTCGCCCGTAACGCGTTCGTCCTCGAGCTCGAGGCGCACCAGGCGCGTGTCGCGGAGCGCGCCAACGAACAGACTCCCGCGCCACTCGGGGAAGGCATCGCCGGTATAGAACTGTGCGCCGGACGGCGCGATCACGGGGTCCCAGTAGTAGACCGGCTGCTGGAACTCGCCGGGGGCCGGCGCTGCACCTTCGATCGGCTGACCGGAGTACTCGATGCCATAGGCCTGAACGGGCCAGCCGTAGTTGCTGCCCTTCTCGATGAGGTTGAGCTCGTCCCCGCCGCGCGTGCCGTGCTCGACGACCCAGAAGCGGCCGTCCGGATCGAATGCGGCAGCCTGCACGTTCCGATGTCCGAGTGTCCAGATCTCCGGCTGCGCCCCCTCCTCGTCGACGAACGGATTGTCCTCCGGTACGGAGCCGTCCGGATTGATCCGCAGAATCTTGCCGAGATGGCTGTCGAGCTGCTGGGCGAAACGGCGCATCTCCGCGTCCGATCGCTCACCTGTCGTGATGAACAGCTTGCCGTCGGGACCGAACGCCAGGCGGGAGCCGTAGTGCAGCGTACCATCGTACGTCGGCAGCACCCTGAAGATCACGGTCGCATTCTGGATGCTACTGCGGTCCGGGGACAGCACGCCCGTAGCGACCGACGTGCCGTTGCCGCCGTCGCGCGGCTCGGCGAAGCTCCAGTAGATGCGGCTGTCGGAGGCGAAGCCGGGGCTCAGAGCGACATCGAGCAGTCCGCCCTGTCCCCGCGCATCCACCTCCGGCAGTCCGGTGATCGGCTCACCGATCGTTCCGTCCGCAGTGACGATCCGCATTCGGCCGGGGCGCTCCGTCACCAGCAGGCTCCCGTCGGGCAGCGGCTCCACGGCCCACGGGTGCTCCAGACCGGTCGCCACCACATCGACGTCGAACGCGACATTCGACTTCGCCTCGCACGCCCGCGTCTGCGCCGGGAACGCCGGCTCCTGTGCCGGCGCATTCGGCTCGCGCGTCTCGAGCGGCTCGCAGTCCTGAGGCTGCGCGGCCGGCTGCGCCGTGCCGTTGGCCGTCGCCTGCTCGTCAGTGCGCGGGCTGCATGCGGCCAGGCCCGCAGCAAGCAGACATACGAGCGTCGAATGTCGCCTCATCATGATTCCGCTCCGGTCTATGTGCGACGCAGAATCGCACGCAGAATGTCTTCTGCCCTGCTCTTCTCGTAGTTCACGAGGTCTCTGCTGACGGTCACCTCGACGTCGGTGAGCGCATCATCCGCATCGCGCTCAATGTCGACAACCACCTGCCAGTCACCTTCCATGCCCTTCACCTCGATCCCTTCCTGGTCGGTCTCCCGCTCCGTCAGCGCAATGCCCATGTCGCGGAATGCTGCCTCCGCCGCGTTCGCCATGTGCGAAACACTCGCGTCGACCGCCGACGTCGCACCCCGATCCGTGTATCCGATCGCTGCCGCGGCCGCCGCACCCGCGCCTGCCACCGCGGCCGTCGTCCTCGAACAGGCCGCGGCCGCAAGCGGAAGCATGAGCACTGCCATTGCCGTGCGCGCACGGCGTGAAATTACGTTCGACATACTGCACCTCCTCTTCGGTTTCTGTCGTTCGCCGTCAGGACCTCGCGAGCGCCATGATCCTGCGCAGGATCTCCCCCGAGCGGGCACTGTCGAACGTGATCCCGTCGCGTGTGACGGATACATCCACTTCGGTCATGACTTCGTCATCATCGCGATCGATCTCGACCGTTACGCTCTGTCCACCGTCGTTCCCGGACAGGTCGACTCCGTCATCCTCTACCTCGCGCTCTTCCAGAGCGATGCCGAGCTCCGCGAATGCAACTTCAGTCGCGTTCGCCAGACGGTCGATTTCCATGTCCAGCACTGTCGATGCACCGCCGGGGTGCAGGAGAACTTCGTTCGGCGCGGGCTGCTCCGTCACGAACACCTCTTCCGCGGTGTTCGCACAGCCGAGCGCGAGCGGGATCAGAATGACTGCGATCAGATTGCGTGGATTACATACTGTACGATGCTGCATGTTGTACCTCCTGATGCGGTTAAAGCACGGGCGACACGTTGCAAATCGCAGACCCGGCGGCGCAAAGGCAGGACAAGGGCGGGCCTCTTTGCAGGGCCACATCGGCGCGCAGTATGAGGTCTGGGCGCGTGGCGGTGTGGCACCGCCCAATAGGCACGCGTGCACAAGCATGTACATGTCCGGCATCATCGCCTGAGATCGTTGAACAAACTCGAGAGGTATCGTGGAGATCGGCATCTTTTCGTTCGAATGCCATGACTGGCCTGCAACCTGCACGACCGCGACCTGCCCCACATCACCGCGTG
>DATABQ010000088.1:0-2697 GCA_036259495.1 Longimicrobiales bacterium
CTGGCGCACCTTCACCCAAATACGACCGTCGTGCGCAATCGTGACCGCGCCGATGAACGGCTTCACATCGGGGATCGCCGGACCGTCCCAGCTCCAGTTCGACTGGGTCTGCCGCATGCTGCTGACGACGCCCTCTTCCGCCGCCGCCTTCTCCGCGGCCTGCACGGGCACGGCCTCGGTCATCCGGGTGATGCGGAACGGACGGTCGTTCTGAATCGTGTGAATGGTGTAATCGTTCGTGACGGCCCACACGACGTTGCCGCCACGGTCGATCGTCCACTGAAGTCCCGGCGAGAACGGCACGGACATGGCGCTCATGCTGGACCCGTCCGGCGAGCTGGCCGTGAGCGGCTCCGTCGTGACGTCGGGACGCGGCGTGCGGATCGTGTCCCCGATGGTGCCATCGGCTTCGAAGCGCTGATAACCGACGCGGAAGATCTCGCCCTCCGGCCGATCCGCGACGACGCTCGTGAAGATGCGGCCGAGCGTGTCGACGTGCATCGGTGTGGTCGTGGAGAACCCGCCCGGGATCGTGAGCGTACCCGCTGATTCTCCCGACGGATCGTAGAAGTTGATTCGGGCGTTGCCGAAGTCGCGCACGGCGAGGCGGCCGTCGGGCATGAAGTCGAGGCCGTGCGGCCGCGTCAGCTCGCCGGGCCCCGCCCCCGAGCGGCCGATGTCGCGCACGTGACGGCCGCTCTCGTCGTAGACGCGCACGGTCAGCGCCTGCTGGTCGAGCACGTACATCGCACCGGCGCTATCCACCGTCATGCTGACGACGCGTCCAAACGTGTACTCCTCGGGGCCCTCGAGCTCGCCGACACGCACTTCCTCCACGAGTGACACGGAGTCACCCCAGAGCGGCGCCTGCTGTGCGTGCGCGACGATGGTGTCGCCGATCGTGTCGTACTGCACGGTGGTGCTGCGGGCACTCGCGTCGCCGCCGCTGCATCCGATGGTGACGAGGGCGGCGATGGCGATGAGCTGTGCAATGGCTGCTGGGCGTCGCGCGGGCGCGTTCATGAGTCTCGGCGTCGAGTAATTGCTGGTTGGCGGCAGTCCTGACGATTGTATGATAGCATGGAGTGTGCGTGCGTGCAGGAGTTGTGGGATGGATGGCCGGCTCCCACAGGCGTAACGGGCCGGCGCGGCAATTGTGAGGCGGTGAGGCATGGGAAAGAAGGCCCGCAGGGAGCGCAATGCTGCGCGGCACGCAGCAGATGCGGCGAATGCGATTCCGGTGCTCGACGTGCCGCGACCGGCTCCGGTGTGGGGCCGAGATCTGATCGATCCGACTGCGATCGTACAGCTCGAGAACGCGATGCGTCTTCCGGTGACGATCGCCGGCGCGCTGATGCCGGATGCGCATGTGGGCTACGGCATACCGATCGGCGGTGTCGTCGCGCTGGAGAACGCGGTGGCCCCGTACATGGTCGGTGTCGACATCGCGTGTCGCATGCACATGTCGATCTTTTCCGGCGATCATCTCGACCTGACTGCGAACGCGAGCCGGCGCGACCAACTGAAGCGCGCAATGCGCGAGGAAAGCCGGTTCGGTATCGGCGTCGGCTTCGACGGCCGTGAGCGCCGCGACCATGCGGTCATGGACGACACCGACTGGTCGCTGACGAAGGCCATCGCACATCTGAAGGACAAGGCGTGGACACAGCTCGGCACGTCCGGCAGCGGCAACCACTTCCTCGACGCCGGTGTCCTGATCCCGGCGAGCGACGAAGCCGCGCGTATCCTGGGCATCGAGCCGGGCCGCGAGCACTTCGCATTCATGAGCCACTCCGGCAGCCGCGGCGCCGGTGCGCAGATCGCCGACTTCTACTCGAGACTCGCGCAGCAGCTTACTCCCCTGCCCCACGAGCTGCGGCACCTCGCCTGGCTGCCGCTCGACAGCGAGCCGGGCCAGGAGTACTGGCGCGCGATGAATCTCATGGGACGCTACGCGAAGGCCAATCACGAGTCGCTGCACCGACATCTCCAGAAGCATCTGAAGCTCAAGGCGATGGTCGAGCTCGACAATCACCACAACTTCGCGTGGGAAGAGACACTCGCCGACGGAACGGTAGCGTACGTCCATCGCAAGGGGGCGACGCCGGCCGGTGACGGCGTGATCGGGATCATACCGGGCTCGCAGGGGCATGACAGCTTTATCGTGCGCGGCAGGGGCAACGCACTCTCACTGAACAGTGCGAGCCACGGTGCGGGGCGCGTGATGAGTCGCAAGCAGGCGAAGACGACGATTCCGAAGGCGGACCGCGATCGGTGGTTGAAGGAGCGCGACATCGAGCTGATGGATGCGGGCATGGACGAGGCGCCGCAGGCGTACAAGGACATCCGCCAGGTGCTGCACGAACAGAGCGATCTGGTCGAGGTGCTTGCGACGTTCAGGCCGCGGCTGGTGTTGATGGCGCCGGCGGGAGAGCGTGCGGAGGACTGATGTCTAACGAAACCTGGTCGCGCTCGAACGAGTAGCGGTTGGTGTTCCCTCCATCGCGTGCGTCGTACACGGCCCGTCCGGCAGGCTCCATGAGTCCGCTCTCGATCAGCTCGGCGGCACGCTTCAGGTTGATCGCGCTCCACGTGCTGCCGCGCCTGCGAGGCGTCACGCGGTTCGCATAACGATTCTCGTCGACGGAGTTACGCACGCCGTCAATCCAGCCAAAGCAGAGCAGCTGGTCCACCAGC
>DATABQ010000089.1:0-1864 GCA_036259495.1 Longimicrobiales bacterium
CAGCAGGTGGCGGACGACTTCCACCGAGTGGCACATCATGTCGTTGAGGACGCCGCCGCCCTGGAGCTCGCCGTTCCAGAACCACGGCGCGTGCGGGCCGCTGTGCTCCTCGGCAGCGCGGGCGAGGTACGGCCTGCCCGAGTTGGCGGCGCCGCGGGTCCAGAGCAGCTTGCGACCGGTTTCGACCTGCGGCGCGAAGAGCTGGTTCTCGAGATAGCCGTGGTTCAGCTTGACGCTCTTCACGAGCTGCAGCACCCGCTTCGCCTCGGTGACATTCCGGGCGAGCGGCTTCTCGCATGCGATGCCGCGCAGCGTGCCTTTCCCGCTGCGAATCGCGTCGACGATCTCCTCGACGTTCGCGATGCGGGCGTGATTCGGGCCGCACAGCCAGATCGCGTCGATGCGCGGGTCGGCGACCATGTCGGCGATCGAGCGGTACGCGCGTGCATCGCCGATCTCCAGCTCGCGCGCGAGCGCCGCTGCGGCTTCGGCGTTCTTCCTGGTCGGGCTGTAGATGCCGAGTACATCGGCGTCGCGGACGCCGGTGAACGCGTGCAGGTGGAACTTCGTGTTGAAGCCGCTGCCGATGAATCCCACGCCGAGCCGATCGCTCATGCCTTCTCCATGATGTCATAGCTGACGCCGAGCTTGTCGAGCGCTTCCTGCGGGCAACCCTGCCACTGCGCGACGAATTCGTTGCCGCGGAACTCCAGGTCCTCGTAACCGATCCTGCTGGAGAAGAAGCCTGCCGCAGTCATGTCGCGGAAGCGGTTGAAGAACTCGACACCCCCTTCGAGCTCCTGCGGCGCCCGGTCGGGCCATGCGATGTCGTCGAGCACGTCCCGGCGCTGCGCATCCGTCGCTTCCGCGAACGCGACGCCGTGGCGGCGGCGAGTCTCCGAATCCAGCCATCCGAGACCGTCACGGAACTGCTGCTGCCGCGAGTCCGACGTTTCGTTCAGCATGAAGTCCATGAACTCCGGCACCTGTGCGTCGGTCGCGCTGCCGGACTTCTCGTCGGCGGGAATGACCATGTCCGCGAGCACGCTCACCGTGCGCCACTCGGCAGGCGTGAAGAACTGAGGCTCGAGCGGAAAGCCGTTCAGCTCGTCGACCTGGAGCGCCGCCTCGCCGATGTCCTGCATGGTGCACCCGAGCGAGCCCGCGAGCGGCACCAGCGCCATCAGCCGCAGCGCCTCCCGACGCGTCATGTTGCTCATGCGGCCCCCTGTGTGCGCTGCTCCATGATGTAATCGCTCGCGCGCCAGGCGAGCGCCATGATCGTCCACGTCGGGTTTTTGTCGGCCTGCGATACGAACGGCGCGCCATCGACGGCGAACAGGTTCTTCACGTCGTGGGTCTGACACCAGCCGTTCAGCACCGACGTCGACGGATCGTCGCCCATCCGTGCACCGCCGAGCTCGTGGATGATGCGGCCGCCCGTCGCGATGCCGTAGCCGTTCTCACGCGTCGGCATCGGCGAGAACACCGTCCCGCCCATCTGCTCGACCAGGGACCGGAACGTCTGCTGCATGTGCCTGACCTGGTTGATCTCGTGATCGCTCCACTGCCAGTGGAAGCGAAGCACGGGGATGCCGTAGCGATCCTTCACGTCGGGGTCGAGCTCGGCGTACGAGTGCTCGTTCGGGATCATCTCACCGCGGCCGGAGAAGCCGACCGTCGTGCCGTAATACTGGCGGTACTGCTGCTTCAGCTCGACACCGTATCCGCCGCCGGACGGGTAGCGATGGATGCCGCCCATGAAGCCGGCGCCCGGCTCTCCGATTCCGCCCCAGACCTCGATGTGGTAGCCACGTGGGAAGTCCAGCTTGGAGTTATCGAGCCACCACGGCATGTAGACGTG
>DATABQ010000090.1:0-5148 GCA_036259495.1 Longimicrobiales bacterium
GGCGTCGGCTGGTACGACGCGAGCAGCTCCAGACTCACACCATTGGTGGTGAACTCCGCGGCGGGAAGGCCGCCGACGAGGAGCGGATCGCCGGTGCGGGCGTCGCGGAGCGCATCGCGGCGTTCGGCACGATACTCGAGGATGCCGCGCACGAAGAACGCGCGCAGCGGCTGGAACTCGACGCGTGCCCGCGGCAGCAGCGTTCGTGCGAATTCGGAACCGTCGCGCTCACGCCAGATGTGCTCGTACGATGTCGATAGGTCGATGCGCACCTGTGAGGTAGGGCGCACCGACACGGACGCGCTGACGTTGCGCGAATTCCCTTCGCTCCCCTCCGCGAAGATCGTCACACGCCCGAATCCCGCAGAGGCTCGTGCGTCGAATCGCCGGAACGTCGGCGTGGATCCGCTCAGCTCGAAAGACGGTCCGCTCACGCCATCGAGCGGCGTGTACGGCCGCGGTCCGGCGGACGTCTCGCTCACGTACTCCGTGAACGCCTCCGGATCCAGTTCCACGAAGTCACGGCCGGCGCGCGCCGACAGCTCCCATCCACCGCGGAACAGGAACGACGTGTTGAGGAACTCCGAACCTTCGATCGCATCGCCTCCGGAATGCCGCCACAGCCGGTTCGGTCCGAAGAACGTCGTGACGCGCTCGAGCAGTTCGCCGCTCTGGCCATACCACGTGAACCGGTTCATGAACCCCGCGTCAATGATGTCATCACGGTTCACGAAACCTGCCTGGCTCTCGAAGTCGTCGCCCGTCCCGCTCACCGAGTAGTTGAACCCGAATGAGCGGCCGGTGCGATCGACCTCCAGCTTCCAGATGGGCGCCGCAACGGTCTCGTCGAGATGACGCGTCCACGACCCGCCGAGCTGCGCCTCGAAGAAGTACATGCGGCCGAACACGATGCGTGAGTCGATCGCCGCGACACGATTGAACGCCACGGAATCCAGCACGGAACGGTCGGTGAACGTGACACCCACGTGCGAGCTGCTGCCGACGTCCCGGCGCAGACGGCTGACGTTGAACAGCGCATGCCGCCCGGCCGCGTCGATGTCTTCATCGATCGCCGTCAGATGCGCGATGCTGAACGGACCGACCTTGCCCGTCACCTTTCCGCCGACACTCGGATTCACGATGCGACGTGTATAGACGAGCTGGTTGGGCGTGGAGAAGAGCTCGATACCCTCGAGGAAGAACGGCCGCTTCTCCGTGACGAATAGCGCGAAGCGCTCGTTGACGGTGACCTGGCCCGCGTCCGCCTCCACCTGGCTGAAGTCGGGGTTCACGGTCGCGTCGATCGAGATGTTCGTGAACCCGACTCGTGCAGTGGCACCCACCTCCGGCTCCACATCGCCTCGCTCGAAGCCAGCGGCGGTGCGCGCGCCAGGGGCGTTCAGCGTCAGCGTCGGCTGCGCCTCGAAGACGATGCCCCGCTGCAGATCATGGAAGCCGGTCAGCGTACCGCCCTGCGCGAGGAAGCTCGCACTCGCCCTGCGAACGTCGGGCCACGTGTCGACGAAGCCTGTCCGCTGCGTGACCCGCTCGATATTGATGCCCCACGCCATCTCGTCGTCAGACGGGTAGCGCAGGCTCTTGAACGGGATGCGCACCTCCACCACATAACCGTCATCGGTCAGGCGGCCCTGCGATTCGAAGAGGAAGTCCGGACTCAGGTCCGTGTTGCCGCCGAACGTCCGCCCTGCGCTCGCAGCACCCTCCGTGCGCACGCCATCCTGCTGCGCGCCGAACGGGTTCACCGCGAAGAAGAACGCTCGCCGCCGATCCCGAAACGTGTCGAGGAAGATCGTGACTCGATCGTCGCCGTCCAGCTCGTCACGGTTCGCACGCTTCGCCCGGATCTCCGCCGGCCGTGAATCGAAGGCATGGATGCCGAAGTGGATGGCATCCGGCGCGTACCAGACGCGAACGATCGTCCGCTCCTCCGCCGGTCGTCCGTCCGCCGGCTCGTACTGAGTGAAGTCCTCCAGCACCGCAGCGCGCGACCAGACGGCTTCATCCATGACGCCGTCGATGCGGACTTCTTCCTCGTAACGCGGTACTTCAACGCTCGGCGCTGCCTGCTGCAGCACGAGCAGTAATCCCAATAACAATGGTCGTACTCCGGTCCTGTGCAGAGTTGTGTTTTCCAGGCAGGATGATAGCGAAAGCCGGTGAGCTGAAACAGCTCACATCACGCCGCCTGCCGGCAGCACCACTGATGCGATGACACCGCTGCGATCGGTGCGGTTCTCGATGGTCAGGAAGCCGCCGTGGGCATCGACGATCTGACGCGACAGCGCCAGCCCGATGCCGGAGCCGTTCGGCTTCGTCGTAAAGAACGGCACGAACAGATTCGTCGTGTCCGCGAGGCCGGGCCCCTCGTCACGAACCCATACGGAGACGCTGTCGGCGCTTCGCGACCAGCCGACGCACACACCGCCGCCGGTCTCGAGCGCCGCGTCGACCGCGTTGCGGACCAGATTGATCAGCAGCTGGTCGAGCTGATCGCCATCCGCGTGAATAACCGTGTCCGGCCCCGGCTCCACGTGTACCGGCAGCCGTGTCTCGAGTCCGACGACACGACGCACCCACTCCCCCACCTGAAGCGGCGCGAGCTGCGGCGCCGGCAGCCGCGCGAGCCGCGCGTAGGATGCCATGAACCGCTGCAGCGCTTCCGATCGGCCCGCGATGATGCCGAGCCCGCGCTGCAGATCTTCATCTGCGTCGACCGCACGCGGCGCACGCGTCAGAGTCGTGATCAGGCTGCCGGCTATGGACTTGATCGGTGCGAGCGAGTTGTTGATCTCGTGTGAGAGCACACGGATCAGCCGCTGCCACGCGAGCAGCTCCTCCTCGCGCAGCGTCTTGCTCAGATCGGAGAGCACGAGCAACTGGTGCGGCGCGCCGCCCTGCCGGAACATCGAGCGACGCAGCTCCCAGCGGCCGCGCGCGCCGGGGAACGTCGCGTCGACGATCCGCTGGTCCTCCGCCTCCAGCAGCTCCGCGAGCCCCAGCGCATTCGCGGTACGTCCCGTCATGCGTTCGGCCGGCATGTCGAGCAGCCGCTCGCCCGCACGATTGACCAGCCGCACCTTCAGCTCATCATCAAACGCGAAGATCGCGACCTCGATCTCCTCCATTACCGTGCGCAGCAGCGCCGATGCCTCGAGCGCGCCGAGCCGCTGCTCCCGCAGAGTTTCACCGAGAGCGTTCACCTCCAGCATCGCGAGCCCGAGCGCGTCGTCCGTCGCTGCACCGCGCGAACGGATCGAGTAGTCCCCCTCCAGCAACGCCGCGAGCAGATTCGACAGCGTCTGGAGCGGCCGCACCACCCGCTCCCGCAGTGCGAACGCAAACCCCAGCCAGAAGCCGACCACCAGCAGCCCGAACGTCCACAGCACCTTCGCGCTGTAATCCTCGACGACCAGCAGCGTGAGCGCCACGACCGTGCCTGGCAGCCCGGCCGCCAGCGCCAGCGCCAGCACCCGCGTCTCAAAGGAGACTTTCACTCAACCCCGCCGTACCGCCTCATTCACGCCCGGCAGACAGATCGAAATGCTGCAGCCGCCGGTACAGCGCACTGCGCGAAAGCCCCAGCGCATCCGCAGCCCTGCTCACGTTGCCCTGATGCCGCACCAGCGACTTCTGTATCAGGTGCTTCTCGGCTTCCTCCAGCGTCATCTCCTCGAACCGCGCCTCGCCGTCGCCACGGGTGCGCAAACCGAGATCGTCCGCCCGGATCTGCGCGCCCGTCGCCATCAGCACCGCGCGCTCGATCGTATGCTCGAGCTCACGGATGTTGCCCGGCCACGGATGTTCGATCATCGCCTGCAGCGATTCGCGATCGAGCCCCGTCAGCTTCTTGCCGTAACGCGCGCGCTCGCGCTTCAGGAAGTGAACGGCGAGCGCCGCAATGTCCTCAGGACGGTCGCGCAGCGGCGGCAGCTGGATCTCCACGGTATTCAGGCGATACAGCAGGTCTTCCCTGAAACGCCCTTCTGCGACCTCCTTGCGGATGTCGACGTTCGTCGCCGAGACCACCCGCACATCGACGCGCTTCGTCTTCGACGACCCGACCCGCTGGAACTCACCCGTCTGCAGCACTCGCAGCAGCTTCGCCTGCTGCTTCGGCGGCATGTTGCCGATCTCGTCCAGAAACAGTGTGCCGCCGTCCGCAAGCTCGAAGTATCCCACGCGGTCGGTCTTCGCATCCGTGAACGCACCCTTCACGTGGCCGAACAGCTCGCTCTCGAACACCCCCTCCGACAGGCCGCCCGCGTTCACGATGATCAGCGGCTTCTCCGCACGCGGCGACGCAGCGTGCAGCCACCGAGCGATGATCTCCTTGCCTGTGCCGTGCTCACCCATGATCAGCACGTTCACCTCCGACGGGCCGATCCGCTCCAGCATCGTGAGCACCGGTTCCATCGCGCGCGATTCCGCAATCAGCTCCGGCAGACCACGCCGGCGCAGAAGCTGATTCTCCGACTCCAGCCGCGCACTCTCCCGCAGCGCACGCCCCAGCTCCACGTGCGTGCGCAGCAGCGACACCAGCCGCTGATTGTCCCACGGCTTCTCGACGTAGTCACGCGCGCCGCGGCGCATCGCCTCGACCGCACCCTGGATGCTGCCCCACGCCGTCATCACGATCACGGGAAGAGTGCTGTCGAGCTCCTGCAACCGGCTCAGCAGGTCCAGCCCCTCCTTCCCCGACGTCGTGTCCCGCGTGTAGTTCAGGTCCATGAGCACGACATCAAAATCGCTCGACTCCACCGCCTCCAGCACGCCCGCTGGCGACGCCGCACTCGCCGTGTCGAACGACTCACCCTTCAGCAGCAGCCGCAGCGCTTCCACCACGTCCGGCTGGTCATCGGCTATCAGCACCCTCTTGTCGCGTTCTGTCATCTGCTCTTCGTCAAGATTGGGCCAACCGGCCGCGGTGTCCCGCGCCGGCCATCTTTTCCACACCCGGCTCGAACACGCTGGCGCGGCCCTGTCGCACATCGGAAACAACGTACCACCGGCAGGGTGTTCGCCAAGTCGTTGCGACTTACGATTTTGGACTGCCTGCGCATACGACTTCATCAACTGCAGGTGTCCGATTCCGGGACGCAATATAACCGCAACCGCAGCCGGACGCGG
>DATABQ010000091.1:0-4651 GCA_036259495.1 Longimicrobiales bacterium
GTCCTCAGCGGCCCTCCGCCCCACTCTGCGGCCCTCTGCGATTGATTCCGTAAAAATCCCGGCCCCGACCCCTGATCCCCGGCCTGGCGCAATCGCTTGCTCCACGCCCGGTTTACCCCTATTCTTGCGCCACTGTTGAGAACTCGCGCTCGGACGGGGCGCACGGGTAAATTCAGCCGGAAGCAACCATGAGCTCGGCCCTTGCGCCGCTGGCCGATTCGCTGGATACAGAGCTGCGGATCCGGCCTTCCGATCCGCGGCTGTTTGACATAGCCGACAAGGTTTCCACGGGTCAGCGCCTCACCCCCGCCGACGCGCTCGTCCTCTTCGAGTCGAAGGACCTCATCGGCATCGGTGCGCTGGCCGACGCGGTCAACCGCCAGAAGAACGGCGACCGCGTCTTCGTGTGCGCGAATCAGCATCTGAATCCGACGAACGTCTGCATTCTCCGGGCGACGTGCACGTTCTGCTCGTTTGCGCGTACGCCGCGCGAGGATGGCGCGTACACGATGTCGCTGGAGGAGGCATTCCACGAGGCGGCGCTCGCGAGCGACACGCCCGTCCGCGAGTTCCACATCGTGGGCGGCCTGCATCCGAAGCTGCGGGTCTCGTATTACGAGGACCTGATCCGGGGGCTGAAGGAGCGGCATCCGGGTGTCGAGATCAAGGCACTGACCGCAGTGGAGATCGCGCACCTGGCGCGTGTGGAGAAGACGACCGTCGAGGATGTCCTGATCCGCCTGCGTGACGCCGGGCTCCAGTCGATGCCGGGCGGTGGTGCTGAGGTGTTTGCGGAGGGAGTGCGTGCGACGATCGCGCAGCGCAAGCTGGTGGCGAAGGAGTGGATCGACGTGCATCGCACGGCACATGCTCTCGGGATACGCACGAACTGCACGATGCTCTACGGTCACGTGGAAAGCCTTCAGGACCGCGTCGATCATCTCCTGATGCTTCGCGGCCTGCAGGATGAGACGGGCGGGTTCCTGACGTACATCCCGCTCGCGTACCATCCCGACAACAATGAGCTGGGCGAGGAGCTGGGCAGGACAGGCACGGCGACGACCGGATTCGATGATCTGAAGAATCTGGCGATCGGGCGGCTGTTCCTGGACAACATCCCGCACATCAAGACGCACTGGATCATGAACACGGCGAAGGTCAGCCAGATCGCGCTGCACTTCGGCGTGGACGATCTCGAGGGCACCGTGCGCCGTGAGCGCATCTACCACGAGGCCGGTGCGCATACGCCGGAGGGCATGACGTTCGGCGAGATCATCCGCATCGTGAAGGACGCCGGCAAGCGGCCGGTCGAGCGCAACGTCCACTACGAGGAAATGCGCGCATGGTGATTCGCGCGAATGGCTTCGTGAGCGGGCCGGGCGCGGCGCCGGAGGGCGGAACGCAGCCGCAGGAGCAGCGGGCGCTGCCGATCCTCCAGTCGGCCACGCCGCGGCTGCGCGAGCCGACGAACGAGGGCTCCGTCGGTGCACGTCGCCGCGTCGAGCAGCCCGTGTACGTACCGCCGCCGCTGCACACGCGTCCTCACGCCGCGGAGATCGCACACTGGATGGAGTATCTGGAGCGTACGCCGCTGCTGGAACTGGGCGCGCAGGCGGACGCACTGCGCCTGCGGAAGCACCCGGAAGGCATCGTCAGCTACATCGTCGACCGCAACATCAACTACTCGAACCTGTGCGTGACGGACTGCCGGTTCTGCGCGTTCTATCGTCGTCCAAAGGACGACGAAGCTTACGTGCTGAGCTATGAGGAGATCGGCCGCAAGATCGATGAGGCGAAGTCGGTCGGCGCGGTGCAGATCCTGATGCAGGGTGGACACAACCCGTACCTTCCGCTCGACTGGTACCTGAACCTGCTGCGCTACATCAAGGAGCATCATCCCATCCACGTGCACGGCTTCAGCGCGTCGGAAGTGGAGATGATGTCGAAGGTGTCGAAGCTGCCGGTCGATGAGGTGCTGCGTCAGCTGCACCAGGCGGGCCTCGACTCCATGCCGGGCGCGGGCGCCGAGGTGCTGGTCGATGCCGTGCGCGATTTCATTGCGCCGAAGAAGATCGACTCCGCGCGGTGGATCGAGATCCACGAGGCCGCGCATGAAGTCGGGATGCTGACGACCGCCACACTAATGTACGGCGTGGGCGAAGTGTGGGAGGACCGTCTCGAGCACGTGCTGAAGCTGCGCGCCGCGCAGGAGCGATCGCTCGCGCGGGGGAAGGGCAGGTTCACCGCGTTCATCACGTGGTCGTTCCAGCCGAGCCTGACGGAGATGCAGGACTGGCAGATCGATCTCGGGACCGGAATGGACTACCTGAAGATGACGGCGTTGTCGCGGCTGGTGCTCGACAACTTCGACAACGTGCAGGTGTCGTACGTGACGCAGGGGCCGAAGATGGCGCAGATCGCACTGCGCTTCGGCGCGAACGACTTCGGCTCGCTCATGCTGGAGGAGAACGTCGTCAGTGCGACAGGCATCGACTTCATCATGCCGGAGGGCGAGATCCGTCGCCTGATCGAGGATGCAGGCTTCCGGCCGGCGCGCCGATACCAGGATTACCACCTCGAGCAGCCGGGCGCTGACGGATGCCCTTGCTGCCGCAGAGAACACCGTGAACTAGTGGAGACGCTGGCGTGAGCAAGGTACTGATACTGATGGGCTCGGAATCCGATCGGGAGCGCATGGAGAAGGCGCTCCCGATTCTGCAGGACGCAGGTGTGGAATCCGAGGTGGTGGTCTCGAGCGCACATCGCGATCCGGAGAAGACCGCCGAGCTGGCGCGCACGGCCCAGGAGCGCGGCTTCTCGGTTGTCATCTGCGGAGCGGGCCTGTCCGCCGCCCTTCCGGGTGTCGTCGCCGCACACACGAAGCTGCCGGTCATCGGCGTGCCGCTGAACGCGGCGCTCGGGGGACTCGACGCGCTGCTGTCGGTCGCGCAGATGCCGCCGGGCGTGCCGGTCGCGTGCGTCGGCATCGACAACTCGAAGAATGCGGCGCACCTCGCGCTCCGCATCCTGGGCCTGGTCCGTCAGGCCGGATGAGAGTCGGGCTGGGCTACGACTCACACCGTTTCGCGGACGGTCGCCGCCTCGTGCTCGGCGGGATCGAGATCCCTCACGATCGCGGCCTTGCGGGACACTCGGATGCGGATGCAGTCGCGCATGCGCTCACCGATGCAGTGCTCGGCGCGACGGGGCTGGGCGACATCGGCCGGCATTTCCCGCCCGATGATGAGCAGTGGCGGGATGCGGACTCGATCGAGCTGCTGCGCCGGGCCGTTCAGCTGGCTGCCGAGCAGAACTATCAGGTCGTGAACGCGGACGTGACGGTCGTCTGCGAGGCGCCGAAGATCGGTCCGCACACGGGCGCTATGTGCGAGCGGCTCGCCCAGGCGCTGGTGATCGCGCCTTCCTTCGTTTCCATCAAGGGCAAGACGAACGAGGGCATGGGCTGGATCGGCGGCGGCGAGGGCATTGCCGCCATGGCGGTGGTGCTCGTCGACCGTGTAGAAGGCTGAGCGGCGGAGGCACTCATCGACGCAGTGCTCCAGTGGTTGATGGACCTGCCGCCCGCGCTGATCTATGTCGTGATCGGCGCGGGTGCCGCGGTCGAGAACGTCATCCCGCCTGTTCCCGCGGACACGTTCGTTCTGCTCGGCGCATTCCTCGCCGAGTCCGGGCGAGCGAACCCGGTGCTCGTCTTCGCGGTTACGTGGTTCTGCAACGTCGCTTCGGCCGTGCTGGTCTACCGGCTGGCGCATCGCTACGGACAGGGATTCTTCAGCACCCGCGCAGGTCACTGGCTGCTGCGGCCGAAGCAGCTGGAGACGATCGGCACCTTCTATTCGCGCTGGGGGACGCCCGCCATCTTCGTCAGCCGGTTTCTTCCCGCGTTCAGGGCGCTCGTGCCCGTGTTCGCAGGAGTCACTCACGTACCAATGTCGAGAGTGCTGCCCCCGCTCGCGTTCGCTTCCGCGCTCTGGTACGGCGCGCTCGTCTACATCGGTGCGATGGCGAGCCGCAACTGGGACGCCATCATGAGGTTCTTCGCGCAGTTCAGCACGGCACTGCTCGTCATTGCATCGGTGCTCATCGTCCTCGTGGCGGCGTGGTGGGTGCGCAGCCGCCGCGACGAAGCATGAGCTACGCGCTGCAATCGTTCTGCGACCACCTCGCCCTCGAACGCGGCCTGTCGCCACGCACGGTCGATGCATACAGGCGTGATCTCGACCGGCTCACCGCCTACCTCGTGACACGCGGGGTGAAGCGGCCCGCCGATGTCACAGCGGTGGATCTCCGGGAGTTCGTGTATCACCTGAAGGACCTGGGGCTACAGCCGAGCTCGATCCGCCGCAACGTGTCCGCACTGCGCACGTACTTCGCGTACCTTCTCGGCGAGGGCGTTGTCGTCGCCGATCCGACCGACCGCGTGGAGCTGCCGCGGGCATGGCGGAAGCTGCCGGACGTGCTGAGCCGCGATGACGTCGCAAGCATCCTGGATGCACCGGACCCTTCGGAGCGGCTGTTCTGGCGTGACAAGGCGCTGCTGGAGTTCGCCTACGCCTCCGGTGTGCGCGTGGGAGAGCTGATCACGGTGAAAGTGCGGGATGTCGACCTTCAGGAGGGGCTGGCGCTCGTC
>DATABQ010000092.1:0-5622 GCA_036259495.1 Longimicrobiales bacterium
GACTGGGCGGCGTCGGGCGAGCTGCATCCGTTCGACGCGTCGCGCGGCACCCAGTTCGGTCATTCCATAGCAGCGGTCGGCAGTGAGGTGTGGGTCGGTGCGCCCGGCGTAAACGGCTCGAACGGCCGCGTCTACCGGTTCGTTGCGGACGATGAAGGCGCCTGGCGCAGCGCGGTGCGACTGGACGCCGATTCGGCGGACGGCGCTTCGTGGCCGTTCACGTTCGGCTACTCGATCGCGGCAGCGGGCGACGGTGCCGTGGTGGGGATGCCAATGCGCGACTTCGGGGAGGGCAGGGCAGTGGTGCTGGCGAACGCCGGCGGCGCCTGGCAGCCGCGCCAGGTGCTGGAAGGGCGTATCTACTCGATCGGCAGCACGCTGACTCCGGGTGCACGCTGTGAGGACGGCATGATCGGCGAGTTCCCGTGCGCGAACATGGAGCTGGTCGCGCATGTGCCGATCAGTGAGCTTGGCGGCGAGCGCGGCGTGTGGGTGAACGATGTGTGGGGCTGGACGGATCCCGCAACGGGCCGCGACTACGCACTCGTCGCGCGACGCGATGGTGCGGCGTTCGTCGATGTGACCGACCCGTCCGCCCCGCGCCTGGTCGGCAGCCTGCCGCGGACGGATGGCTCGCCGCCCTCGGTATGGCGCGACATCAAGGTGCTGAACAACCACGCCTACATCGTTGCGGACGGCGCGAACGCTCACGGCATGCAGGTGTTCGACCTGACGCGGCTGCGCGACGTGGCGGATGTGCCCGCGCTGTTCGAAGCCGACACCGTGTATCACAACATGCACAGCGCGCACAACGTCGTTGCGGACACGGCATCCGGGTTCCTGTACATCGTCGGTGCGAACAGCGGAGGTGAGACGTGCGGCGGCGGGCTCCACATGGTGGACGCGCGCGATCCGAAGAATCCGGTATTCGCCGGCTGTTACAACGATCGCTCCGGAGCGAACAGCCGCGGTTATACACACGACGCGCAGTGCGTGACGTACAGCGGACCGGACACACGCTATCGGGGACGTGAGATCTGCGTCGGCTCGAATGAAGCTGAGATCAACATTGCCGATGTGACGGACAAGGCGAACCCTGTCACGATCGCACGCAACAGCTACCCTAACGTGGCATATGCGCATCAGGGTTGGTTCGATGCTGAGCAGCGCTACTTCTACATGAACGATGAGCTCGACGAGCTCGCCGGCAACGTCGCGGGTACACGCACGATCGTGTGGGATCTGACAGAGCTGGACGATCCGATCGTGGCGCGTGAGTACATCGGGCCGGTCCGCTCATCGGACCACAACCTGTTCGTGATCGGCGACCGCGTCTACGAGTCGAACTACGGCAGCGGCCTGCGCGTGCTCGACATCAGCGATCGCACGAATCCGCGAGAGATCGCATTCTTCGACAGCGCGCCGTACAACGATAACGAGCCCGGGCACAGCGCGTCGCAGAGCGGCGCGTGGAGCAACTACCCGTTCTTCGGCGACGGCATTGTCGTGTTCACCAGCGTGCGCGAAGGTCTGTTCATCGTGCGAGTGGTGGACCCGCGGCCGATCAGCTGAGCAGGGAGCGACATGGTCGACCGGCTCATCACGTCGCTGCGCGCACTTGCAGCATGTGATCGTTCGCAGGAGCAGAGCAGGTGCGCGGAGGTTGCTCTGGACTTCTCCGACGCGCTGCTGCTCGTCTCTGACTGCCCGCAGGTCGAGCTGACGCCCGCCCAGCGCGGTGCGCTCCAGGATTTGGACGACCATCTGCAGCGGATGACAGGCGATGGTAATGCCGGCGTTCAGCATGGCGACGGTCGCCCACCCGACATGAGCTGGACGACGGTGCGCAGCCTCGCGGCGGAAGCGCTTCGCATACTCGGGCATCCAACTCGGATCGAGTCATTTACCCACAGCCATCACAGCGACGCATTATGAGGATTCTGAACGCTGCCGTCATGGCGGCTGCCGCCGTAATGTGCCCGCTCACGCTGGCCGCGCAGGGCGATCGCACGGCGGATGTGTCGCCGCTCACGATTGGCGAGACATTCGTCATCGAGTCACAGGTGCTGGCCGAGCACCGCCGCATCAACGTGTATCTGCCGCCCGCATACAGCGCGACGCCCGATGTCCGACTCCCCGTCCTGTACATGCCGGACGGCGGTATCTACGAGGACTTCCTTCACGTCGCCGGGCTGGTTCAGATCTCGGTGCTGAACGGCACCATGCGCCCGTTCATGCTCGTGGGCATCGAGAACACGGCGCGCCGGAGGGATCTGACGGGTCCGACGGACAACGCGGAGGATCGGAGCATCGCGCCGGAGGTCGGCGGCTCGGCAGCATTCCGTCGCTTCATCCGGTCCGAGCTGATGCCGGCAGTCGAGGCGCGATATCGGACGACCGGCGAGAGTGCGATCGTAGGTGAATCGCTCGCCGGGCTTTTCGTCGTGGAGACATACCTGCTCGAGCCCGACCTGTTCGACACGTACATCGCATTCGATCCGAGCCTGTGGTGGAATGACGGCAGGCTGGTCGAGGCCGCAGGCGTCGGATCGCAGATGTGGCGGGGTGGCGGCGCGGCGGTCGATCGTGAACGTGGCGTTCTTCGCAGGCCGACGCTCTACCTGGCGAGCAGCAGCGAGCAGGAGATCGCCGGCCTCACGCGACGGCTCGCCGAAGCCCTGCGCTCCGGTGATGCGCCGCCCGGCAGCGTCCACTATGTGCCGATGGTCGAGGAGACGCACGCGACGATCTACCATCCGGCCGCCCTGCGCGCGTTCCGGCGCGTGTTCCGCCCGGACCCGGAGGAGAGCGGCGCAGGATGAGCAGTGCGGGTCGTTCGGCTGCGTTCGCCGCGAGCAGCGGGGAAGGCACGAGGATAGGAACAGTGCGCCGACCACCGCGCGCCGTGCCGAAGTCCGAGCTCGCGACGCAGAGCCGCGGAGCGAAGCTACGATAGCCGCCGACAGCGATGCATGGCCGCTCGCATGTCCGGTGTGCGGCGCTCACCTGCATCGAACGCTTCGCGTGTTCACGTGCCCCGCCGGACATTCCTTCGATGCGGCCAGGGAGGGCTACGTCAATCTGCTCACACCGCAGCATCGCGAACGTGGTATCACAGGTGACACGCCCGAGATGCTTCATGCACGGCGGCGGTTCCTGGAGGGGGGCTTCTATCGTCCCATGCTGGACCGCGTGATCGCTGATGCCGCTCTCCTGCTCCGGTCCGGCCGCACTGCGCAGGAAAACCCGCTCCGCAGCATCGTGGAGGTGGGATGCGGGGAAGGCTATTACATCGGCGGTGCAGCGGAGGCGCTCCAGTCGCATGGCGCAGCGGAGGCGCTCCAGTCGCATGGCGCAGCGGCGCGTTTCGTCGGACTGGATGTCTCGAAACCTGCTGTGCGACTCGCGGCGAAGCGATACCCGGACATCGCGTTCGCCGTGGCGAATGTTCGCCGCCGCCTGTATCTCCACAGCGCATCAGTAGACGTGCTGCTGAGCATTTTCGCTCCGCGCAATCCGGCTGAGTTCGCACGTGTGGTCGCGCCGGGCGGGCACCTCATCGTCGTCATTCCCGCGCAGTCGCACCTGGGCAGTCTCCGCTCGCAGCTCGGCCTCATCGGCGTGGAGGAGGCGAAGGAGGAGCGAGTCATCGACCAGTTCCGGAACTCGTTTACGCTGGTCGATCGTTCCCGCGTGGAGTACCCGCTCGAGCTGGCCGCGGATGCGGTGAACGACCTCGTCATGATGGGGCCGAACCGCTGGCACCAGCCTGCTGGCGGCGGGCAGCCGGACGCCGGTGAGCGCACGGGAGAGGTGGAGACCACGGCGTCGTTCGTGCTGCTGCGTCTCGCCAGGTCGGCGTGACGAGACTTGCCATCCGGGCGCCTGCCGTGCACCCTCAGTTGGAGTCCGAGTCATTCGGCGATACGTTCGCCGTCAGCCTGCCACTGATCAGATCGGAATGTCCATGAGCGATCGCGACCTCACCCGTACCTACAGCCGCACTCAGTTCGCAGCGAAGCTCCGCCGCCTGGCCGACGCCATCGAAGAGGGGACGGCGTTCACGATCCAGGTGGCGGGAGAGAAGCTGCGCATTCCGGCGGATGTCACGTTCAACATCGAACACGAGCGCACCGGCTCCGACGAGGAGCTCGAGTTCCAGGTGCTGTGGAAGCGGCAGTAGCGGCTGGCGCGGGGGCGGTTCAGCAATGTCCGCATTCATCCGTCTCGCAAGCACGATCGACGGCCCGGCTCTCGCGGCGATCTACCGGCCGGCGGTGACGGACACTGCGATCTCGTTCGAGATCGATCCCCCGGACGCAGCGATCATGGCATCACGCGTAGAGAAGATGCTCGCGCGACTGCCGTGGATCGTGTGCGATTCTGCCGGCGGTGTTGCAGGCTACGCCTATGCGAGTCCGTACCGCGACCGGCCGGCGTATCAGTGGTCGGTCGAAGTATCGGCGTACGTCCGCGAGGGGGTGCGTCGCTCTGGTGTTGCACGCGCGCTGTATGCTTCGCTCTTCGAGATCCTGGCCCTGCAGGGCTTCCGCAACGCGCTGGCGGGGATCACACTACCCAACGAGGCGAGCGAGGGGTTCCACCGCGCCGTTGGCTTCACACCGATCGGCGTGTACCGCAGCGTCGGCTACAAGCTGGGCTCGTGGCACGACGTGGGCTGGATGGAGCGTTCGCTAGCTCCGCGTGACGCGAATCCGCAGCCGCCCCTGCCCCTGCCGGACGTCATCGGTACGCAGGGATTCCGGGAGGCGCTGTCCAGCGGAGCATCGTATCTGCGTGCACCGGTCGCGTAGGTGGCGCCGGACTGCCGGCGCAGAACCTCGCAACGGACTTGCGCACGGTCCGTGCACGAACGATGCTGGTGCAGCAATTCCTCGTGAATCGAGCTTGAACCCATGCCCATCGACCGCGGCGTCATCGACCAGCAGCTTCTAGCGCTGCGAGAGAGCTCCCAGTGGTGGGACCAGCGGGAGTTCCGTGACCTCCCGGCGGTCCTGCACGCCGATGAGCAGATCATCGCGCTGGCGCGCGGCAAGGTTGCACGGCTGAGATGGCTGCGGCGGAAATGGCTCATCGTCGTAACCGATCGCCGCATCCTGTGCCTGCGTTCGGCCGGGCGGACCGGCTGGCGACAGATCGAAGTGGCTGCGGAGCAGATCGAGCGCGTGGCGCTCCGTGTGGGATTGTTCCGCGGGCGTGTGCTGGTGATCGCGGGCGGGCAGACGTTCCGGCTCCTGGTGCCGCGGCTGGATGCGTACCGGCTCATGACAGCTCTGTCGAGCCTGGGCACGCATGCGAAGGACACGTTCACCGGATTCGGGCCGACACGTATCGTGCGCCGGGTGATGGATCACGTGCTGGCGCTGCCGGCGGCAGCGCTGGACCCGACGGTGCCGCGCGTGAAGGTCGCGCCGGTCGACACGTCCATCGCCGAGCGCCGCGTTCAGACGCTGGAGGAGGAGGTGCAGGAGCTGAGGCAGCAGGTGGATTTCCTGGAGCAGCTCCTGCGCGAGCGACATCCTGCACTCAATGCGGATCAGAAAGCGTCGGGGTGAGCAATGGCGAGGCGTAGATACCCACTCGTCCTGGGCATGATTGTAC
>DATABQ010000093.1:0-2742 GCA_036259495.1 Longimicrobiales bacterium
ATTTTCCGGCGCTATTGTCCGGCGCTATTGTCCTGCTATCGCTCCCTGCGATACATGTGCATCGCGAGTGGTGCGAAGATCGCCACGACGACGGCGGACGCGGCGAGCACCCAGAGGATGTCGGCCGCCACCGGCCGCCCATGCATCAATCCGCGCGATGCATTCGTCAGGTGCGTCACGGGATTGTACCCGACGGCGGTGCGCAGCCAGCCGGGCATGGTCGCCGGGTCGACGAAGATGTTGCTCGCGAACGTGAGCGGGAACAGCAGCAGGAAGCTGGACGTCATGACGGATTCCGGTGTCTGCACCATCATGCTGACGACGATCCAGATCCACGACAGGCTGAACGCGAACACGAGCAGGAGCGCGACGGCAAGCAGCACTCCGACCAGCCCCGCCTGCGGCCGGAATCCCAGAATCAGCCCGAGGCCGATCACCATGAGTGCAGCGAGCGAGTAGCGCAGCACATCGCCGAGCAGTGCGCCCACGATCGGCGCGGGCTGCCAGATCGGGAGCGAGCGGAAGCGGTCGAACAGCCCCTTCGAGATGTCGGAGTTCAGGCCAACGCCCGTGTAGACCGTGATGAAGACGACCGCCTGCACGAGAATGCCCGGCAGCAGGAACTGGATGTACTCACGCGGCGATCCCGCGAGCGCGCCGCCGAACAGGTACGTGAACATCAGCGTCATCATCAGCGGGAAGATCGTCACGTCGAACAGCTGAAAGGGCACGTGCTTGATCTTCAGCAGCGCGCGCCAGCCGAGCGTGATCGACGCCGACAGCGCGCTGGGCTGCGCGTATGGAATGGTCGTGCTGCTCATGTGTTCGCCTCCTGTTTCGTTTCTTCCGCGGCGTGGCCCGTGAGCGCGAAGAACACCTCGTCGAGGCTCGGCTGCCCCATCGAGAATTCCGCGACGCCCAGGCCAGCGCCCGCGAGTGCAGTCAGCGCCTCCGCCACGAGCGATTCGCTCGCAACGATCGCGGACAGCGCATCGTGTCCCGTGCCGTTGTGAACTTCCGGACCGAGCACGCGCTTCAGAACGCTCTCCGCCTCCGCGATCCGTTCGGGCGATGCAATGCGGATGTGAAGCTTCCGCCCTCCAACCGACGTTTTGAGCTCGCGACTCGTCCCTTCGGCGATCAGCCTGCCGTGATCGATGACGGCGAGACGGTCGGCGAGGCGATCGGCTTCGTCGAGGTACTGCGTCGTCAGGAGGACGGTGGTCCCCTGCGCGGCGATCGCGCGCACCATGTCCCACACCTGATTGCGACTGCGCGGGTCGAGCCCCGTCGTCGGCTCATCGAGGAAGAGCAGCTGCGGCGTGCGCACGAGGCTCGCTGCGATGTCCAGCCTGCGACGCATGCCTCCGGAGTACGTCCGCACCTGGCGCGCGCCCGCGTCCGCGAGCTCGAACGATTCCAGGAGCTCACGCGCCCGTGCCTTCGCCGCACGCCACGATGCGCCCAGCAGCCGCGCGATCAGGATCAGGTTTTCCGTGCCGGTCAGATCCTCGTCGACCGAGGCGTACTGGCCGGTGAGGCTCACCTTGCTGCGCACCGCTGCCGGCTCGCGCGCCACGTCATGGCCGAGCACGTGCGCCGTGCCGCCGTCCGGCCGCAGCAGCGTGGCCAGCACGCGGATGGTCGTCGTCTTTCCGGCGCCGTTCGGGCCGAGCAGGCCGTAAACGGTGCCGGCGGGGATCCGCAGGTCGATGCCGTTCACCGCCCGCGTGCTGCCGTAGCCCTTTACGAGCCCGACAGTCTCAATTGCGTTTGTCATGTCCGCTCAGCGAAAAGGTTGTTCGGACGCGGAACCCATTCTGCAGAATGGCCGATCCCGACTACGCGGCGCCCGGTCGGCCGGTCCGGCCGAGACAGCCAGGCGCCGGTCGGCGGCGCGGCGATTCCGACCGCTCCCGTGCACTCCGGCGCACGGACTGGATCGGACGTGCCCATGGCGCCCGCGGCCGTTCTGCAGAATGGGTTCCGCGTCCGGTCTGGTGGTATGACGAACGAGCCCCTCGAAATTCGACACCCGCACATCCTATATTACCCGCTTACCTCCACACGCGAGGCAGCAGGGCGTATGACGCCACTCGGCGCACGTGCGGCCGCAATGGTCGATCGCGACTACGCGGGACCCCGCCCCGATCCATTCCGCCGCACCCCACGGACCACCCACATCGCGTCAGCTGTGCTGTGGTGCCTCGGCGACACTCTGTGGGCGTACGACAGCGAGGCCGGCCGCATCACGCTGTTCGATCGCGCAGGAAACGTACTGTCCACCGGACCCACACACGGCCTCCAGATCCCGCTCGCGAGCGGCTTCGGCTATGTGCTGCCGGAGCGCATGCGACCGGACGGCCTGTTCACTGGATGGCTTTCGCGGATCTCGTACAGTCGGGATGATCCGCCGAGTGGCTTCGATGAGTCCGTTCCAGTTCCAATACCGCATGTGCTCTTCGACGCGACGGGCGCCGTTGTGGATACCATCGGATGGATGCCCGCCCCGCCGCCGCGCATGGTGCCGCCGCCGGATTTCGATAACGGTCCGCCGGTGCGGATCACGGTCGGCTCCCAGTCGTACTTCGTGCCGCGAGCCCCACCCGAGCTGCCGCGCTGGCTGCCGCTGGTGGATGGCCGCATCGTCGTGGATGTACCGAACGCGACTGATGCCTCGGCAGGCCGATTCACTGTTACGCGCATCGGCCTGAACAGCGATGCCGTCTACCATCGTGTGCT
>DATABQ010000094.1:0-2311 GCA_036259495.1 Longimicrobiales bacterium
CAGCAGGTCGCCTACCATCTGCGTAGTGCGTGCGGCGCTGCGCGCGATGCGCTGCGTCAGCGTCAGATGAGGCTCCTGGAGCTCCTGAAGGTCCAGCATGAACGTGGCGGACGTATAGATCGCGCCCAGCGGCGTCCTCAGATCGTGTCGCAGGATCGCGAGGAAGATCTCCTTCGACTGCTGGAGGTCCTCGTTGTACTGGGCGACGGACTCCGCCAGTGCCTGATCGATCGCCTCGTTGAACCGGGTCAGGTCGACCACGTCCGCAGGTTCCAGCGCCCCCTTCTCCCGCGTCCAGAGCCGGATGACGCTGGCGCGCAGCGCCCTGTACTCCGATACCATCTGCTCCACCGAGAACCCGCTCTCCGCTCGCCCCGCGCCGTGCTCCTCTGCGGCCGTGGTTACGGCTGGATCCTCGGGCTCATCACGACCCATCGATTTTTCCGACTGCTCGTGCCGATCCTGCGGCGTCTTCAGGTCCGCGGCAATGACGGTCAGCATCTCATCTGCATGATCGCGCAGCGCCACCAGGTCCATGCTGGTGCTCGCGGGCGCACAGGTGCGGGCAAACTCTACCCATTCCGACAGGATAGGCTCACGGTTGTTCAGGATGAAATCGGCGAGTCGCATCGCGTGATTGCCCCGTCTCGAAGGTTGAATTGCCTCTCCACCTTGCACGTTCGCTGCCAAGCTGCGGCGGGATGCTGCCCCCGGCCGCGCCCCCCATTCACGTCCTGGTACTCGTGCGCGTGCACGTGCACGTCAGGTACACCACCCTGAACCGCACCCTGAACCGCCGCCCATGAGCAGGCGCATTGGATGACCCCACGCAGGCCGATCCTTCCCCCGGGTCTCCCGCTGATCCGGACGACCCGGGAGGCACCGCCCCGGGTGCCGTCACTCCGCGAAATCTGCTGATTCTCCGTCCCGCGACAGGAGGGAGCCAATCACGTTCCCGGGGGTATCAGTCGTCGTGAAGTCCACAATATCGATCCGCAATGCGCGGCAGCATAATCTGAAGGGCGTCGATCTCGACATCCCGCGGCGCTCTCTCGTTGTCATGACGGGTCCGAGCGGCTCGGGCAAGTCGTCGCTCGCGTTCGATACGCTCTATGCCGAGGGCCAGCGCCGCTACGTCGAATCCCTGTCGACGTATGCCAAGCAGTTCCTCGATCGCATGGAGAAGCCGTCCGTCGACATGATCGACGGGCTGAGCCCCGCGGTAGCCATCGAGCAGAAGAACCCCACGAAAACCAGCCGCTCCACCGTCGGCACGGCCACGGAGGCGTACGACTTCATGCGGCTGCTCTGGGCGCGGGCGGGACGCACGCACTGCCCGGAATGCGACCGTCACATCGTGCCTGACACGGTACAGTCGGCTACGGACGCGGTCCTGCGCCTGCCGGAGGGGGCGCGGCTGCTCGTCACGTTTCCGCTGCCGCGCAGCGCGCGCATCACGCACGTGACCGTGCTCGAGAACCTGCGCGCTCTCGGATTCCTGCGGGTCATCGCTAACGGCGAGCTCGTCGACATCGATGATCCGGTCATGGAAACCGCCCCGCCCGTCGACCTGGCCGCTGTGGGCGAGCTGCTCATCGTTGCGGACCGGCTGATCATGCGCGACGACATGCGCGAGCGCGTCGCGGACTCGCTGGGTACGGCGTTCCACGAAGGCGACGGCGAGGTCATCGTCGTCACGCAGCCTGACAACGAGCGGCTCCTGTTCTCCGAGCGATTCCACTGTCCGGATCACCCGGACGTGAAATTCCTGGACCCGACGCCGCGCCTGTTCTCGTTCAACAACCCGTACGGCTCGTGCCCGGCGTGCACCGGCTTCGGCGCCACGCTCGAGTACGACGAGTCCCTCATCGTGCCGAATCCTGCGCGGTCACTGAAGGAGGGCGCGGTCGACCCGTGGGAGAAGCCGCGCTACAAGCGCTACCGCACGAAGCTGCTCGCGTTCGCGAAGGAGAAGGGCGTCTCCGTCACCGAGCCGTGGAGCGATCTGCCGAAGCCGTTCCGCGACGAGGTCATCAGGGGGAAGCGCCGCGGGTTCCAGGGCGTCATACCGTTCCTGAAGTCACGCGAGAAGAAGCGATACAAGCAATACATCCGCGTATTCCTGCGGCAGTACCAGAGCGCGCTGGAGTGTGCCGCCTGCCGCGGCTCGCGTCTGCGCGGCGAAGCGCTGCACGTGCGAGTCGGCGGCATCGATATCGGGACTGCATCGCGGCTGCCCATCCAGCGGCTGCGTGGCTGGCTCGATGATCTGACAGCGGGCGGAACGGCGGAGCCGCTGACACCGCAGGAG
>DATABQ010000095.1:0-8512 GCA_036259495.1 Longimicrobiales bacterium
AAGTCTCCGGCGCCGGCGGGTCGAGACGGATCGCGGCTACAGGACCCCATAAGGGATCTGCTTTCGGTACGCAGCTTCGATGATCTCCAGCACCAGGTGCGCGCGCATCCACTCAGCGCGATCGCTCTCGCGGCGGGAATCGGCTTCGCGTTTCAGCGCACTCACCTGCTCGATAGTGTCGTCGGCGCCGGGCGATCGGATGTGCGGACGAGACTGTCGCCGGCGGAGGAGCGCCTGCTCGCCTGGTTGAACGATGCGTACGCTCTGGAAAGGGCGCAGATCCCGATTCTCGAGAATCATGCTGATGATGCGAAAACTCAGCCGCACGTGCGCGCGAAGGATCTCCAGCACCTGGAGCGAACGAAGCAGCATGTGAGAATGGTCGGCCGCTGCATCCGGCTTCTCGGCAGCAAGCCGTCGAAGGTGAAGACGGCGATCGGACGTGTCAGTGGAGCCGTCAACAGCCTGTCGACGGAGGCGTTCGATGACGAGGTCGTTCGCAACTTCCTCGCCGACTTCGCGTCGGAGAACCTCGAGATTGCGTCGTACAGCGCGATCATCGTCGCCGCGCGCGATGCGGGGCACTACGAGATCGCGAGCATCTGCGAAGAAATCCTGGCCGACGAAGAGGAGATGGTCGACTGGCTCCGCGCGAACCTGCCTCGTGCAGTGCGCGACACACTCGGCGAGCTTGCCATCCTTCCCTGATCGGTGCACACTGCCGGACACGTTCGGGCCGGCGCGGCATCACTGCCGCGACCGACCGGCACGGCGTGTTGACCGCTGCTGCACCCGCCTCTACACTCCCGACCGTCTGCTTCCATTTCCGCGCCTGTCTGCCAGGAGTCGATCGTCACGCACATGCTGAAGCGACTGCGGAGCGTCGTCTTCTGGGCTCACCTCATCATTGGCGTGAGTGCAGCGGCGATCGTGCTGGTGATGGCGCTGACGGGAGTGCTGCTGACGTACCAGCGCCAGATCCAGGCATGGGCTGACACGCGCGGCCTCGACGGTGCGGCTCCGTCCACGTCTGCGACACAGCTGCCGCCGGATACGCTTCTCGCGAAGGTGGAGTCGGCTGGCAGCGGCCGCGTAACGGGGCTCCGATGGCGCCGCGATCCAGCCGCACCGGCGGAAGTACTTTACGGCCGGGAGACTACCGTCTTCGTGAACGCCTACACGGGAGCCGTGCTCGGCGATGGGTCCGAGCGTACGCGCGCCTTCTTTCGCTCCGTTACCGATTGGCATCGCTGGCTCGCGCTGAGTGGCGACGATCGCGCGCGCGGCCGTGCGATCACGGGAGTCGCCAATCTCGCGTTCCTCTTCATCGTGCTCGCCGGCTTCATCCTGTGGTGGCCCCGGAATCTCACACGGCGATCGCTGCGCAGTGTGGTCATGTTCCGTCGCGGCCTGAGCGGGAAGGCCCGTGACTTCAACTGGCACAATGTCATTGGCATCTGGTCATTCCTTCCGCTCGTCATAATCGTCGTGTCCGGCGCCGTCATCTCCTACGCGTGGGCGGGCGGAATACTGGAGCGGCTCACAGCAGAAGACGGCAGCGCGCGAACCGCCGTTGCTGCGCCCGTCGCACCCGATGCGGCAGCGGGACTCCTCCTCGCCGGCGACACTGCGGATACGTCGCTCCTCGTCGAAGTCGCACGCGCGCAGATGCCCGCGTGGCGGAGCGTCACGATGCATCTGCCGTCACGGTCCGGACGCGTGCGGTTCACGCTGGACGGCGGCACGGGCGGACAGCCGCAGTACCAGGCGGAGCTGTCGCTCTCACCGACGACAGGCGAGGTACTCGATTGGCAGCCGTTCTCGAGCGGATCACGACCGCAGCGGGTGCGGAGCATACTCCGCTTTGCACACACAGGCGAAGCCCTGGGGCTGGTCGGTCAGACGATCGCCGGTGCCGCGTCCGCCGGCGCCGTGCTCCTCGTGTGGACGGGCATCGCGCTCGCCCTTCGCCGGCTCCGCTCATGGCTCCGCCGGCGGCACTCCCGCGACTCGCCTGGCCCTGCTGCAGCCGATCGCGCGTCGAGACGGACGCCATGACCGTTCCGGAGTCGGTCACGGCGGCAATGCCCGGCCTTCACGCCGTGGGCGCTGTGCTGCTGTCGCGCAGCCCGCACTGTCTGTAGCTTGGCTTTACTCACGCACAGGTTGATGCATGCCGATTACATACTCCAGCTACCTGCGGCTTTCCGAGCTGCTGGCGCTTCAGACTCCAGCGTCCGATCCCGCCGAGCACGACGAGACCCTCTTCGTCATCGTGCACCAGGTGTACGAGCTGTGGTTCAAACAGATCCTGCACGAGCTCGATCGCATGCAGGTCCTGCTCGACGAGGACGACGTCGCACGCGTCCGCCACACCTTCAAGCGCGTGCTCACCATACTCAAGGTGCTCGTCGCGCAGCTCGACATCCTTGAAACGATGACGCCGCTCGAGTTCCTCACGTTCCGTGATCGCCTCGAGTCAGGCAGCGGATTCCAGTCCTATCAGTTCCGCGCAATCGAGTTCGCCCTCGGGCAGAAACGCCGATCCGCGGTCGATCATTACCCGACTGGTACGGAGGCACGCGACTGGCTCGAAGAGCGATACACACGCTCCACAATCTGGGACGCGTTCCTCCACTACCTCGCCCGGCGCGGGCACCCCGTTCCAATGGCTCAGCTCGAGCGCGACAACACGACGGCCGTAGAGGCGGACGCCGAGCTGCAGCGCGTCCTGCTGGACGTCTATCGCAATGACGCCGATGCGCGCGAAATGTGCGAGCGCTTCGTCGACCTCGACGAGGGCATTCAGGAGTGGCGGTATCGCCATGTGAAAATGGTCGAACGCACGATCGGCATGAAGATCGGCACGGGCGGCAGTGCCGGCGCGGAGTACCTCAGAAAGACGCTCCGGCCAGCATTCCCCGATCTGTGGGAGATCCGGACCGAGCTGTGAGTAGGCAGGGCGTGCCGGCAGTCACGGGCCTCGGGTGTCGCCCGATCAGTGTACGGTCTGCACCCGTGGTCAGGCTCCGGTTCAAGCCCTTGGGGGCATTGAATTTGCAGCCCCATGGGCGCAGACAGCCTGGGGAGCAGCCCATGATCATGGCCAGGTCCTCCTTTATGGGGGAGGAAATGGAAGCACTACAGGAAATGACGCACCAGCAGGCGCCGCACAGCACACGTGAGCGCCAGCTCATTCTGCTCGTAGATGACGATCCCCACGATCGCGAGATCTACGGCAGCATCCTGTGTTACAACGGCTTCGATGTCATGTGTGCGAACGACGGCACCAGCGGGATCAATCTCGCGCGCCGCGCGATGCCGGATCTCGTGCTGCTGGACATCGGCCTGCCGGACCTCCACGGCCTCGACCTCTGCTCATCGCTTCGCACCGACACGGACACCGCTGCCATTCCCGTGATTGCCCTTTCAGCGTACGCTGAAACGCGCATGGGCGAACAGGCACGCCTGGCCGGATGCACCCGCTATATCGAGAAACCCGCCAGTCCGGTCGCCGTGCTCCATGAGATCGAACAGCTCATCGGCACAGCGCCACTGCCGGGCGAGGGGCGTCCGCCCCGGATGGTCACGCCTGAGTGATGTCGCGGGACCGCCCGCGACCTCGAGCCGTAAACCTTCGTCGATACCATTGCTGATCCCACGATTCCGGGCTGTGCGCTGGCGCGACGCGCCGCCGCACCGCATTCTCCACCTCGTTACCCCGAGATCCACTCTATCACGGAGATTCAATTGAAGAGACTCGCAACGCTGTTCGTTCTCTCCATCGCGGCCGCAGCCTGTGCCGAGCAGCCCGACGAGACGGCGCTGCCCGCAGACACGACGGCAACAGATCCGACCGGCCCGGTCGTTCAGCAGCCGGAACAGCAGGAGATGATCAATCCCGAGACCGCCTCCCGCGAGGAGCTGCTCGAGGTACCGCACGTCGACGAGGCACTCGCAGACGCGATCATCGCAGGTCGGCCCTACGAAGACATGCTCGCCGTCGACGCAGTGCTCGCCGATTCGCTCTCCGAAGAGCAGCGCGATGAAGTCTACGCGGTCATGTGGAAGCCGATGGACCTCAATACCGCGTCGCGTGAAGAGATCCTTCTGATCCCCGACGTGGATCCCCGCATGCCGCACGAATTCGACGAGTATCGTCCGTACACCGGTATGGAAGAGTTCAGGCAGGAGATCGGGAAGTACGTAGATGCCGAGGAAGTGGCGCGGTATGAGAAGTATGTGGAGATCAGGGAATAGGATCTGTGCGGCGTCGACGGCGGGAGATTGACGGCGACGGTTGCCATCATGCCCGCCACAAATAAAAACAACCGCCCCCGGTTTCCCGGGAGCGGTTGTTTTTCGTGAAGAGCTTACGTCAGATCTTGGTGACGTTCGCTGCCTTCGGGCCCTTCGGCTCCTCGAGCACGTCAAACTCGACGCGATCGCCCTCGGACAGTGACTTGAAGCCGCTGCCCTGGATGGCCGTGTGGTGCACGAAGCAGTCCTTCGAGCCGTTCTCCGGGGTGATGAATCCGAAGCCCTTGGTGTCGTCGAACCACTTCACGGTGCCTGTCGTACGCATACCGTACTCCTGAAATTGTGATGACGTCGAGTACGGAATGACCGAACCGATCCATCATCGCGTGTGTGGCGGAATCCCTTTCCGCCTTAGCGTAGTGCCAATAAAAAAGGAACCGGGATGTGCCCAGTTCCGTCACTGGCGCCTACGCATCAAGTACAGTATAACCTCGGCCGCTGTTTCGCGAAAGGGCCTTCTGGTGGGAGCGCGCTGGCGGCGTTCAAGGCACCCGACCACGACCACAATCTACCTCGTCTTGCGGGCGTCCACCCCGGCGGTTAAGCTTAGCTGAGAATGATTTTCAATCACACGAAAACACGACTCTCTTGATCGCTCGAGTTCGGGCCGCACGGCGGCGCAGGAAGGTACGAGCCGCTCTCGTGAAGGCGGGGGCGGGGACGGATCTGCGGCTGGCAGAAGTGCCGCTGCGCGAGATGGTGGAGCTGGTGCGGATCGATCTGCCGGCGGACCAGCTGGAGCCGCTGCTGGAGCTGGGTCTGCTGCCGGGGTGCCAGGTCTGTCCGGTACGGCGGTCGCTGTTCGGCGATCCGGTGCTGATGGTGGACGGCTCGTTGATCGCGCTACGGCGGGAGATGGCGGGCTGTCTGTGTGTACGGCGGCCGGAGCCGGTTGCGAACTGACCGCAGGACGAGTTGTCGACCCAGACGAAGCCTTCGGGCGCAGCAGGTGCCGCGAAGGCGGTAGAACGAAGCCATTCGGTTGAGCAGTCGGGCGCGCTGGTGGCGCTGGTCGGGCCGCCGAACGCCGGCAAGTCGACGCTCTTCAATCAGCTGACGGGCCTTCGCCAGAAGGTTGCGAACTATCCCGGTGTGACGGTCGAGAAGCATTTCGGCCGCGCGCGACTCCCCAACAACACAGAGGTTACGCTCGTCGATCTGCCGGGCGTGAATGGATTTTCGGCGCGCACGCTCGACGAGCAGGTGACGCGCGACGTGCTGGAGGGCCACATCGAGGGCCTCCCGGTGCCGGACGGGCTCGTGCTGATCGTCGACTCGACGCGGCTCGAGTCGCAGCTGATGCTGGTGGAGCCGGTGCTCGCGCTGAACATTCCGACGCTGCTCGTGCTGAACATGGCGGACGAGCTCGCGCAGCGTGGCGGCAGTGTGGACGATGCTGCTCTGGCGGAGCAGCTGGGCGTCGCGGTCGTGCGGGCGAACGCACGAGCGGGTGTGGGTGTCGACGGCGTGCAGCGCTTCCTGTCCGCTGTTGCGCAGGGAAGGGCGGTGTCGAAGCGGCCGGAGCGGAAGTTCGTGAAGTCGGCGCCGCGACGGGTGGAGCTTCCGGTCGTCGACGTGTTCGTGACGCGACGCGGTCGCATGAAGGTGATCGGGCAGCAGGCGCGATTCCGACCGCCGCTGCCGTCGCGCATGACGGAGCGGCTGGATTCGGTACTGCTGCACAAGTGGTTCGGCCCGCTGCTGTTCCTGCTGATCGGCGCTCTCGTGTTTCAAGCGATCTTCACGTGGGCGACGCCGCTGATGGACGGCATCGAATACGCGATTGCAGGCTCGGGCGAGTGGCTTCGCGCGCAGATGCCGGATACGTGGTATCGTTCGCTGCTGATCGACGGAATCTGGGCCGGTGTCGGGTCGGTGATCGTGTTCCTGCCGCAGATTCTCATTCTATTCCTTTTCCTCGGCGTGCTCGAGGACTCCGGCTACATGGCCCGCGCAGCGTTCATCGCGGACCGGATGATGTACCGCGTGGGCCTGCAGGGTCGTGCGTTCCTGCCGCTGTTGTCCGGCTATGCCTGCGCGGTCCCGGCAATCCTCGCCGCACGCACGATCGAGGACGAACGCGATCGTCTCGCAACGATCTTCGTCGTACCGTTCATGACGTGCTCCGCACGGCTGCCGGTGTACGCGCTCCTCATCGCTGCGTTCATTCCGGAGCGCGCACTGCTCGGTCCGTTGTTCGGCACGCGCGCCGCGACGCTGCTCGGTCTCTACGCACTCGGTGCATTCGCTGCGATCGGCACGGCGTTCCTGCTCAAGGGCACACTGCTGCGCGGCAAGGGCGCGCCATTCCTGATGGAGCTGCCGCCCTACCGCATCCCGACGCTCCGCTCCGTGGCGCTGCGACTCTATGACCGGGGCAAGATCTTCCTGCGGCGCGTCGGCCGCATCATCTTCGCCGTAACGATCATCCTCTGGGCGCTGACACAGTTCCCGCGAATCGGCGGCGAGCCACCGCCCGTCGACGACAGCGCACTCGCTACGATCGGCCACGCGATCGAGCCCGCAATCGAGCCGCTCGGCTTCGACTGGCGTATCGGCGTCGGCCTCGTGTCGTCGCTCGCCGCGCGCGAAGTCATCATCGGCACGCTCGGCACGATCTACGGCATCGAAGGCGCCGACGAAGGATCCATGGAAATGCAGGAGACGCTGCAGGGCGCGCTCACGTTCGGCGGCGCGATCGCACTCCTCGTCTTCTTCGCGTTCGCACTCCAGTGCACGTCCACGATCGCAGTCATGCGCCGCGAAACCGGCGGATGGAAATGGCCGGCCCTCCAGTTCACGTACATGCTGGTCCTCGCCTGGACCGGCGCTTTCGTAGCGAACGCCATCTTCTGAAGACGCCGCTCGCGACGGCGCGACGGCGGGGCGGTTGATGGCCGCTTGACATGCCGGCTTCCCCACATTGACCCTGAGTCGAACCGGCGCCACCGGGCGAGCGGCCCCATGAAGCCGTTCGGCGCCACCGGCCGAGTCCGCGCGGCGGCCAGTGCGGCCGCGGCGGGGTCTTCAATCGACCATCTCGCGCGTGATTTCGCTGTCATCGGAACCTTCGCTGCCTATATGACGATCAATGTTCCACTCACGGCTGCGACGCCTCGACAAATGGAAAGTTCGCCGCGCATGGCGCGGTGAATCCTCCATTCAGCACGGTCGACGTCGCGGGATGGAAGGTTGCCGACCGCGTCACGGCTCGAAACCCGGACAGCAGAACGCGCCACGGCCCATTATCGGACATGCACGCGGACGCGCACGCGCACGGGAGCTTCAACGTGCCAGGACATCCGGCGGCCGGGCGCATACGCCCCACCGCAACTTCTTTCCTCCGGCCACTATCTAGTTTCCTGCGATCCTCGCCCGAACCGTCGGGCTGGGGCCAGCACCGTCCGCCAGCTTGTTGCACAGCAACAGGTTACAAATCGGCTTTCGCAAACAGCCATACTTCCTCGCATCTTGCAGTTGCACCTGTCCGGATCCCTACCGGAATTCCACGCCAGACCGTATGGGCAGGAGAACGACATGGTGTTTCAGAGACGGCGTCCTTCGGTCGATATCGACCGTCGGGTGGAGGGGCTGCAGGTGGAAGCGCTGCAGTGCATGATTCCGGGTGAGGCGGCGACGCCGCTGAACCAGGCGGGTGATCTTCTGCTGCGGTCCGGCGACGCGGCGGGCGCGCTCGAGTTGTACGGGCAGGCAGTGGACTCGCTCGTGGAAGCGGACCGGTTCGAAGCGGCCATGGGCCTGTGCAACAAGATCATCCGCACAGTCCCTCATGTGGTCCGTGCGCGCTGCACGCTCGCGTGGCTCGCGATCGGTGCCGGCTTCACGGGAGAGCTGTCGGGCCGCGTCGGTGACTATGTCTCCGCGGCCGAGGCATGTGGTCGCGAGATCATCGCCCAGAGGCATGTCTGGCAGATGGCGCATATGGTCGATGTGCACGACGTGCGCATCATGCTGGGCGAGTATCTCCTGTATCTCGGCGATGACCGTGCGGCCGATCACCTCTTCGGCGAGATCTATTCCGAGCGGAATACGGGGCGTACGCGCTCGATCGATCAGGAGGAGCGCTGGCGCGGCGTGCGCGAGGCTGCACTCATGAACATGCGAAAAGGCGCAGCAATGGTCGCATGATGAAAATGCGGCCGCGGCCCGGAAGGGTCGCGGCCGCGACTCG
>DATABQ010000096.1:0-4055 GCA_036259495.1 Longimicrobiales bacterium
CCACCCATCATGGGTGGCCGCTCTCTTCCCAGGCCAACAGAGGCCCCGCCCGGATTCGAACCGGGGAATACAGGATTTGCAGTCCTGCGCCTTACCACTTGGCCACGGGGCCGGCGTGATCAGCAGACTTCGGGCACGTCGATGTGGGGGAAAGAGCGGGAAACCGGGTTCGAACCGGCGACCTTCACGTTGGCAACGTGACGCTCTACCAACTGAGCTATTCCCGCGTGCAGCGACACCCAAAAAACTAGCGCTGGCGCGGCGGCCAGTCAAGCCGACCGGCGCCGCCCCTACGGCGACCGCGTCCGCCGCGGCACGACCGCCTCGGCGAGATGCCCACACGCAGTGGGCACTGAGTCGTGGCGCCAGGACCCCGGCGTTTCCGGCGCCACACAGTCGGCGCTGCAGTTCCGGCGCCCGGCCTGGGCGTTGTGGCGCCACGCAGGCGCGGACCCACGGAGTCGCGGACCCACGGAGTCGCGGACCCACGGAGTCGCGACCCACGGAGTCGCAGCGCAGCTCAACTCATGCACTCAACCGCACAATCAAAGAGGTCGTCGAAGATCAGTGTGCGGTTGACGCGAACTATTCGTGCGAACAGCTCAGCCATTCCCGGAACGGAGACAGGTGCGCGCCAGGCAGCAATAATCGCAGCGAAGCGACCACCGATCGCCGGACATCCCATTCATTGCGACGTTGTCACACACGAGGCCGGCTAGACAGCCACCACGCCGCGCACCCGGATGGCGAACGGGTGCCGCACGCAGATATCCCGAGGTGCCCCGTCCGGCGTCGCGGAGCCTTCCCGATCCCGCGGCATCGGACGCGACGGGAGCTACGGCTGCGGGCCTCCGGGCGCCGCGGAGTACCGGCCGAAGGGCCCAGGCTCCCGCAGCCACGCGGCCACGTCCCTGCAAGTCCGGCGAGTTCGTTCTCGGTCACATGGCGGAGCGCCCGGGCCAGGTCGGTGGACCTGCTCACCGGCGTCGCCTCCGGCGCACCGGCGCTGTCTCCGTCGGCTCGGCCGCATGAACGAGCGTCCATGCGACGAACCCCGCCAGGGCGGCATGATGGGGTCCGGTGCCTGCTCCCGTTTCCGCATCGTATTCAGAAGCCGCGACGCCGTTCGGCATCTGTACTCGTAGCAGTCGATCGAGCGCATCGGCAGCCTGGTGCGTGAGCAGGTCTGCGCAAAGCGCCGATGTCCGCGGCCGGGCGGAACCGGATCGGCCCGCGAGCCCCGGAAGCGGGCCCGTGCGCCACAGCGGGTACTGGGGGGAGCGGAGGAACTCCATCGTGGCACGCCAGACCGGGTCATCGGCGGTGCAGAAGCCGAAGAACGGGAGCATGGCCAGGCTCAGTGCCGGATCGTCGTAGACGGCCGCCTGCCCCTCCAGATTCGCCGATGAGGCGAGGATCGGATGGCCCTGCACTTCGCTCACGCAGTGTTGCCAGACCGCCGCCGCAACTTCCCCGGCCGCACCCTGAAACCGCGGCGGCGGCTCGGCAGCCTCTCCGCTCGTCGGCTGCAGGTTCGGCAGACGTTCACAGAAGCGCCAGAGCAGCGCGTTCGCCATCGTGGTGTACGGGTAGTCGGCGGTGTCGCCCGAAGCCAGCAGCTCCGTGGCCGCCAGCACGTGCTGCGGATGGAGCCGCATGAAGGCCGCACCATCCGTCTCGTGCAGGATCTGCCGCGTGAGCGGATCCTCCAGCACGGACGCGTCGCCGGAAGCCGTCACATAGTAGTCCACCGCCCATGCATAGAGCAGGAACTGATCGAGCACGAACGCGGCGTCGTACGCACCCCCGTCCACGTAGCGCATGTGTTCGCCCGACCTTTCGGAGGCCAGGTCGAACGCGCGGAACATGGCCTCACGGGCGATGCCCGGGTCCGCAATGATCAATGCAGGGAGTGTCCAGAGCAGCGCCTCCCGCTCGTTGAAAAGCGCGGGCTCGGGACAGAGCGGTGAGCGCGAGCGCAGCAGATAGAGGCGATCATCATCGATCGCACGGCCTACGGCATAGTAGCGATTGAACAGCAGGTTCCGATTGAGCGGCTCCGCCCACCGGTGGTCCTGCGCGGAGCGAAGCGTGTGAGAGAGCTCGAGCCGCGCCTGGCGGAGCCAGTGATCCGGCCCTGCCTTGCGAAGCGATGTCGCGGCGGCCAGCGCGCCATCGCGTTCCCGTCCCGCACCCACGTTGAAAACGACGCCTGCGCGGCTGTTGGATTTCACCTGCACGCTCTGCGTGACGCGTGCGCGGAGCGTCGCGCCGTTCTCTGCCCAGATCGAGGAGGCGCCGGCGAGCGGCGTCGGAACATCGTCGCCTGCGGCCGCATTCACCTCCGGAGGGTGGCTCGTGCTGATGGCCAGCGCCGGGCCGCGCCCGCCGTCCGCTTCCAGCGTCAGCGCAGTCGCCGCGGAATCAGTTGCGATCAGATTTCTTCCCGGGAGCGGGCGCGCCGTCGCGATCCGGAGCCGCGACCACGTCCATTCGATGTCCAGGTCGACGCGCAGTTCACGGGTGGTGCGTCCCCTGTTCTCCGCCTCGACACGGAGCGTAAATCCGCGTGCGGGCGGATACCCGCCCGGCGCGCAGATCGTCCCCTGTATGGTGGAGCCGTCCGGCAGCGAGACCATGAATACCGGAATCCAGCGGTCCAGCCTCTGCCATCGCGCAGTCTGCACATCCACCACGCTCCCGTCGAATGTGATCTTCGGCTGAAGCAGAGGCGATGCATCACCCGCCCATTCGATCAGTCCCGCCGACGCGCCGTGCAGCACGTTGATGGCGTCCATCGACGCATCACGATGGATGATCGGAATGCTCACGTAATCGTTGCCCGTCAGCTCGTCGCCTGCGTTCATTCGGATCCCGGGAACAGGTGCCGTCGCGCGCAAGTATCGCCCGCCCCGTTCAGGGCGTCAAACGGTCCGGCCATTCTTGACCCGCTACATGCGCGCGAATATACTGAACCCGACCTCCCCAGGACGTCGAGCCCAACATGCGCGACGTCTCAGCATACGTGCACTGGCCGTTGCCCCGACGGAGGAGCGGTTTCGCGTGCAGGGCGGCGCGTGCTGTTACGCGCGGCACCGCCATATTCGACGGTCGACAATCCAGCGCTTCAGGCGATATCAATCACTCAGCATGAGGTACCGTATGGGTTCGAAGCTGAAGATGTGCTTCCACGCCCTGCTCGCCATCGGCCTGTTCGTGGCAGCACCCGTGTCCGCACAGAATGGAACGATCACCGGCGTAGTGACGGATGCCGATGACGGACATGCCATCGGATATGCGCAGATCAATGTGCAGGCGGACGGCCGCGCTACCGCGTCGACGCTCACGAACGCCGAGGGACGCTACACCATCTCGATCGAGCCGGGCACCTACACCGTATCTGTGCAGAACGTCGGCTATGAGGTGAATGAAGAGACCGTCAGCGTCACTGCCGGAAGTACGACGACGCACAATGTCGCCCTGAGCACGTCGGCGTTCCTGCTGAACCCCGTGGTGGTCTCCGCATCCCGCGGTCGCCAGGAGAAGGCGACGGAGACGGTGAGCCATACCGAGGTTGTCTCGGAGCTCGAGATCGAGCAGCGGCCCGCCGTCACACCGGTCGACCACCTGCGATCCGTTCCCGGCGTCGATGTCATCACGACGGGTGTGCAGTCCACGAACGTGGCCGTGCGCGGGTTCAACAACATCTTCTCCGGCTCGCTGCACACACTGACGGACAACCGCATCGCGGGAATACCGTCGCTGCGGGTGAACCTGATGCACTTCGTGCCGCAGACGAACGAGGACATCGCGCGCATGGAAGTGGTGCTCGGACCGGGCTCCGCGCTGTACGGCCCGAACACCGCGAATGGTGTGTTGCACATCATCACGAAATCACCACTGGACGAGCAGAGCACGAGCGTATCGCTCGCAGGGGGCGAGCGCAGCATGTTCCACGGCACGTTCCGCACTGCGCAGCTGCTGTCGGAGAACTTCGGTGTGAAGGTTTCCGGTCAGTACCTGCGCGCCAATGAGTGGGAGTACTTCGACGAGGT
>DATABQ010000097.1:0-3343 GCA_036259495.1 Longimicrobiales bacterium
AGCCGCGCCACCCGGTTCTCCGCGTCACTCCACGGGAACACGACGAAGCTCGCAAAGTCCGGCCTCAGCACCATGTCCGATTCCTCCACCCGCACGAATCCTTCGATCGACGAGCCGTCGAACTTGATGTCGCCGTCCAGCGCCTTCTCGAACTGGCTCCGCGGCACTTCAACGCTCTTCAGCACGCCCATGACATCGATGAACTGAAGCCGCAGGAACCGCACGTTGTACTCAGCCAGCAGTCGCAGCAGCTCCGGCCGCTGAAGCCGGCCGAACCCGCCAAACTGCCGATCCTCCGCCGGCCGCCGGATCTTGTGCTCCGGTACGGTGGCCGACGGCCTCGACGCTTCCTGCCCCGGTCTTCTGCCTCTCGTGGACGTCATCGCGCTCTTTCCGATTCCAGACACACGGTATACCGGCATTCGCCGGCGCCCGGGATGGTCATGGTACCGCCCGGTTCTAGGCGATGTCAAGCAGAATGTGCACGTATGACCGAATTGGCATGTACGATTGACCGGCCACCGGCCGATTCGGCTTCCTTGCGTCACGCGAGGGGCGAGCATTGAGCAACAATCTGGATTACACTCGGTTCTTGCCCAATGCCCGCCGACGCAACTATCTTCCCGCCGTTCGTGCCGCAGCCGCGGCGCGGCCGGTCCGACACCCGGGGCTCCGCCGCCCCCCACGAGAGAGAGGAAGGGTATGACGAGTTCGGGTATGCGCTACGATCCGCTGAAGGCCGTGACCGGGTGGACGCCGCCGCCGGCCGGTGCCGCTCGCGGTATGAACATCGAGCAGATCTTCGGCGAGAGCACGTTCGGATTGATGGAGATGAAGTCGCGGCTGCCGAAGGCGACGTACAAGGCACTCATCCAGACGATCGAACGCGGTGCGGAGCTGGATGGCGCAGTGGCGGATGCGGTGGCGCTCGCGATGAAGGAATGGGCGATCGAGCGCGGCGCGACGCATTTTACGCACTGGTTTCATCCACTGACGGGGCAGACGGCGGAGAAGCACGATTCGTTCATCACGCCGAACGTCGGCGGCGGGGCGGTCGCTGAATTCAGCGGGAAGGACCTCATCCAGGGCGAGCCGGACGCGTCGTCGTTCCCGTCTGGCGGTCTGCGGGCGACGTTCGAGGCGCGCGGCTACACGGCGTGGGACCCTACGTCGCCGGCGTTCCTGCTGGAGGGCCCGAGCGGCTGCTACCTGGCGATCCCGACGGCATTCACGTCGTGGGCAGGCGATGCGCTGGACACGAAGATCCCGCTGCTCCGCTCGAACCACGCGCTGGAAGTGCAGGTACGGCGGGCGCTGAAGCTGTTCGGTGTGGAGCCCGACCGGGTGAACACGACGCTGGGTCCGGAGCAGGAGTATTTCCTGGTCGATCAGGAGTTCTATTACCGCCGTCCCGACCTGGTGACGACGGGGCGCACACTGGTGGGGACGAAGCCGCCGCGGGGGCAGGAGCTCGAGGATCACTACTTCGGGGCGATCCCCGAGCGCATACTGTCGTTCATGATGGAAGTCGAGCGCGAGCTGTACCGGCTGGGTGTGCCGGTGAAGACGAGGCACAACGAGGTGGCGCCGGGGCAGTTCGAAGTCGCGCCGATCTACGAGAACGCGAACATCGCGGCGGACCACCAGCAGCTGCTGATGTCCGTGCTGCGCAAGACCGCGCGTGATTATGGTCTGGTGGCGCTGCTGCACGAGAAGCCGTTCGCAGGCGTCAACGGCAGCGGCAAACACCTCAACTGGTCGTTCGGCACTGAGTCGCACAACCTGCTCGAGCCGGGCGACAATCCTCACGACAATCGTCAGTTCCTGTTTTTCTGCACGGCGGTCCTGCGCGCGGTCGATCGTCACCAGGACCTGGTGCGCGCCGCAGTCGCGTATGCGGGCAATGACCATAGGCTCGGTGCCAACGAGGCGCCTCCGGCGATCATCTCCGTTTTCCTCGGCGACCAGCTCACGGACGTGTTCGATCAGGTCGAGAAGACCGGCCGCGCAAAGAGCAGCAAGCAGGGCGGTTTGCTCGGGCTGGGCAGCCGTGTGCTGCCGCGACTGCCGAAGCACGCGGGAGACAGGAACCGCACCTCACCGTTCGCGTTCACCGGTAACAAGTTCGAGTTTCGCGCGCTCGGCGCATCCCAGTCCATCTCGTTCCCGGCAACCGTGCTGAATGCGATCGTCGCCGAATCGATCGACGAGCTGTGCACGGAGCTGGAGAAGGAGATGGCGAAGAAGAAGAGCGACTTCGCGGAGGTGCTGCATCGTGTGCTCGCCCGCGAGCTGGCGAAGGTCCGACGCATCATTTTCAACGGCGACGGTTACAGCGAGGAATGGCACGCGGAAGCGGAGAAGCGCGGACTGCTGAATCTGCGCACATCGCTCGATGCTCTCGATACGCTCAGCGCCGACAAGAACGTGCGGCTGTTCGAGAAGTACGAGATCATGACGGGACGCGAAGTGGAGTCGCGCGCGGAGATCTTCTTCGACCAGTACTTCAAGACGGTGAACATCGAAGGTGAAATGACCGCCGAGATCGCGCGTACCATCGTGCTCCCGGCCGCCGTGCGTTACCTGGACGACCTGCTCGATGCATTCCACAATTTCCGCGAGATGAAATCGACGAGCGGCAGCACGAAGGGGCTGCAGAAGCTGATCGACGATCTGAACGAGACGCTGAACGCGCTCGTCGAGTCACTCGACCGGCTCGATGCGCAGAACGCGGAGCTCGGTGGTGACACGGTGCACTCGAAGGCATACCACATGCGCGATAACGTGATCCCGGCAATGCTCGACGTTCGTCAGGCATGTGACCGGCTCGAGCGGATGGTGCCGGACGATCTGTGGCCGCTGCCGCGCTACCGCGAGATGCTGTTCATTCGCTGAGCGTCATTCCGTCGACCGGCCAACGCCGTTCCGTCGACATAACGTATCGCGTGCACATGCACGTACACGGAATCAACGAACGTGTGCGTGCACATGCACGTACACGGAATCAACGAACGTGTACGTGCACATGCACGTGCATGCATCAACCATCGCTGTAGTCGGGTAATCTGCCTAGCTGCAGTCGTCGCAGTGGCCGACGAGCTCCAGGCGGTAACTCTCGACCGCAAAGCCGGGCAGGGGACCGAGGCCGGCTAGTGCGGCGTTGTCCAGGCGACCCGGGACATCGATCACGGCGCCGCAATCGAGACAGCGTGCGTGCGGATGCGGGTCTGTGCGGCCGTCGTAACGTGCGGAGCCGTCGCCGTATGTCAGCTTCATGGCCAGGCCGCAGCCGACGAGCGTCTCGAGAGCCTTGTAGACGGTCGCGAGCGAGATGTCGGGCAGC
>DATABQ010000098.1:0-8360 GCA_036259495.1 Longimicrobiales bacterium
TGTGGACGCCGCCGCCCATCATCCGGAAGCTGGCCGCGCGCACATCCACCTCGCCATCGCGTGCTGCGATTGTGATGTCGACGTCGTTGAACGAAACGGCGCCACGGACGAAGCGCGTCGCACGGATGCGGCCGTCCATGACGATCGGGGGCACCTCCGGCATGCCGAGACCGACCTCCTCCGCCGCCTGCGCAGCGGTCTTCCCATCGATCGGCCGGTCGGCCAACCGTGCGACGAAGAGCTCACCGTACGTGTAGGTATCCGGCTTCACGCCGAGGATCTCGTCGGCATCGAACAACGCTGAGCGCACGTCGAACGTGATCACCGGCGGGCGCAGTGTGTCGCCAAGCGCGTACGGCAGCCATTCCGAAGCATCGAAATTCAGCGCGACATCGCTTGCGCCGATCGTCGCACGCAGGTCCTGCGCGTTCGCGGTGCGCCCATCGAGCGTGATCCGGCCCTGCTGCACGACGACGGGCTTTTCGAGCGCTGCCACCTGGACCTGGACACCGGTCAGATCGACGCTGCCGCTGAGCACGGCCTCCGCCGGCTCCACGAACGACCCCTCCGCCACAATGTCCACGGCGACGCGGCCGCTGCCCTGCATGCTGTCCGGCATGAACCCGAGCTTCTGCGCCTCCGCGAGTGCGAGCGCCGTCTGGATGCTCACACGGCCGCTCGGCCCGGAGAGATCGTGCACGGTGAGCGCAAGACGGATGGGCTCGCCCAGCACCTGGCCGGTGATGCCGTCGGTCGACACGGAATCCAGAGAGAACGCGATGCTGCCGCTCAGACCGCTCGCGATGGTGCCATGGCGTCCACGTGCGAGCGCCGCATCATCGAGCACGAGCGTGCCGATCACGTCCGGAACTGCACCCGCGCCCGCGCGACCCGCTACTCTGACATCCAGCTCCGCATGTCCTGCAGCGCCGCTCAACATGTCGCCGCTGCTGCTTTCGAGCAGCTCCGGCGGCAGTGATGCGATCAGCCGAGCGACATCGACACTGCCAGTACGCGCGTGCAGATCGACACTGCGCTGCAGCGTATCCATGAAAGCGCTGATCCTCCCCGTCACGTCTAGCTCCAGCTCCTGAACCGTGAGAGCCAGCTGGTTCACATCGATGCGGTCCGCGGAGCGGTCGACATCCACGTCGTGCACCATGCGCAGGCGCAGGTCGTGAACGGGCCACGCGAGCAGCGCGGGAGCGTCGATGTCGATGTCGCTGATCTCGAGCTCGCCCTGAGCCGCCGCGCGCGCCAGCTCACCGTTCATCATGGACCCGGACAGCTTCAGCGTCTGCGTGATGCCCGTGAGCGTAACGACGGTGGCGTTTGCCGTATCGCGGTACGTCAGGATTCCATCGTTGATACGCAGCCGACGGATATCGAGCTCGGCAGGACCCGATCCGCCCGGACTGCGCGCATCATTGGGGAATGCAGAAAGGCTTTCCTTGCCCCCCGCCGTTACATCGATGCGAAGAACCGGCCGCTCGAGGACGATCCCGTCAATGATGACACGGCGCCTGAACAGCGGAAGCAGCCGCGGCCGCAGCTCGACGACCGCAGCGCTCGCGAGTGTCGAGTCGGGTGCAGTCGCGCGGGTCACACGCACGTTCTCCAGCGCGACGGCCGGTCGAGGAAAGAGCTTGATGCGAAACCGTTCCACCTGCACGTCGCGATCGAGCGCAGCCGACGCCTGCGCGGCGGCGAACGCGCCCACCCGTTCCGCAGGCAGCAGCAACACGGCCGCAACCATGAGGACTGCTGACAACACGAGTATGCCTGCTGCGATGTATATGCCCCGTCGCATATCTGCCGTTCCTGTCTGGGTGTCTCCTGGAAGATAGCCTCAGCCGAGGGTCCGGTCGACGCCCCTCATCTACTGCGTACAACGCGTATCGTTCCGTCAGGAAGTGATGTCGAGGATTTCGCGCGGGCGCGGCATGCGTAGACGAAGCGACGGGCGCAGCCCGGAGGCTGCGCCCGTCTTCGCGTCAGTGGCGGTGCTGTGTACCGCCGGGCGACGCGTGTTCCTTGAACTCCTGCGCCTCGCGCTGCGCGAATTCCTTCGTCTCGCGCATCTCGTCGGCGAGGACCTGCTTGTCACGTTGCATGGTTCTTCGCGTGTTCTCCAGGCGAAGCGCGGAGCTGCTCTGTGCATCGCTTGCGGCACTCTTGCCGGCCAGCGCGGCCGCGATCAGCAGCACGATTCCGACGATGAGTCCGCCGGCCCAGAACGCATCCCCCAGCAGCTCACCGATCGCGAGGACCGCACCGGCCGTGAGCGCCAGCCCGCCCATGAGCGCGAGCGAGAGCGCTACACCCACCTTCGCCAGGTCCTTTGCGAGAGTCTGCCCTGCCTCGCGCACATCGTTCGACAATGCACCCGCAACCTCCCGCACCTCCAGCTTCGCCAGCTCCAGCTCGTCGTGGACGAACTGTGAGGCATCTTCGTTCAGCCTCTTGAGCAGCGTCTTCAGACCGACATCGTCATGTGCACCGTTGTAGCGATGCGGGTAGAGCTCCGTGCCTCGCGGCGATAGCTCAGCCATGATTACCTCCGCGGCTCGGAGAAGCCCCCGGTCGACTCGCTGCTCTGGCCTTCATCGCCTACCGGCCAGACTTCGTCCACCGCGTGACGTGCCGACTCGCCAGCCGCGTCCCGGGCAGCGTCATGCAGCTTGTCCGCCGAGCGGCGCACTGCATCCTGCGCCTTGTCCATCACCCGCTCGCGTGCCTTGCCGAGCATCTGGTGCTCGCGGTCCGATTCCGGAATCATCAGACCGGCCGCCATCCCGATAGCGAGCGCCATTGCGCCTGCTGCAACCGGATTCTCCCGCAGTGACTCCTCGACCCGGTGCTCCGCACTCTGCGCACGATACTTCGCCGACTGCGCCATGCTGCTCACCCGGTCCCGCGTGCCGTGCACTGCACCGCCCACACGCTCCTGCGCGCCATGAACCATTTCACCCGCACGCTCCCGGGCGTCATCAACGACGTTACCGACACGCTCACCCGCCTGGTGGACGGCCTCGGATGCACGCTCGCGCATACCCTCCGACTGCCCATTCGAGTCATCGCTCCACTGAGCACTGCCCGCGCCCGCGGCGAAACCGGTCGTCCGCGCATCCACCCGATCCTGGTAGCCGCGGTTCAGTCCGCCCGTCGCGCCGGTGGTCCCGGCCTCATACGCGGCAGTCGAGCCCGCGGCGCCGTAGCCGCTCGCAGTGCCGTAGCCCGTCGTTGAGTCGTACCCGGCTGATGAGGTCGAGTCGTAATCGCCGCTGCCGGTGTAGGCACGACCCTCCGTGTATCGTGAGCCGGTGTAGCCGGCGCGGTAGGGAACCGCCGGGCCGGTGCTGTACGTGTCATACTCATAGTGACGGTGAGTGTCGGCATTGCGACGGTTCGCAAGCAGCCACGCCACGCCGACCCCGACCATCCCCGCGGGCACCGGGTTCTCTCTGATCGTCGCCCAGATGCCACGACCGGTATCACTCACTCCGTGTTCGACGTCGCGCATGGTGTTCCTCGCCTTCCGCTTCATGTTGTCCTTGACTCCGTCAATCTGGTCCCGTGCGCGCGCCTTCAGGTCCGCCTTCACACGGTCCGGATTCACGCGGTCGCCGATCTGTTCGATCGTCTCGCCCATCCGCGCGCGCGTCGTTTCTATGCTCTCGCGGATCTCCCGTTCAGAGCGCTCATTCATACGTGCCTCCCCGACTGCTCCCGTCAGCGCCGAAGGAGCTCGTGCCGGTGCTGCGGTCGGTCGTGCTCGTGCTGCCGCCAGTCGCGCCCGTGCTGCGGTCAGCCGTGCTCGTGCGACCCTCGAGCCCGGTCGTGCCGGTGCGAGGCTCCGTCATGTCGGTCCGAGGTCCGCTCAGGCCAGTGCGCCCGCCCGTGGTGCCGGTGCGCGCCTGGAACGACTCTGTCGTGCCGGCGCGGTCGTCTAGCGATCCCATCTCCGGAAGCATCCGGTCGTAGCGCGCCCGCCCGCCCGTGCCGTACTGCTCGCGCTGTGCATGATCGGGCGAGCTCTTGAGGAAGCGTGCGCCTGCGAATCCGAGCGCGAACGCGCCGCCGATGAACAGCGGCGTATGCTCACGCGCGAACCGGCGCACATCCCCCGTCAGCGTATCGACGTCGCGCTGCTCGAGATATCTGGAAACGCCCTCCACGCGATCAGCTGCCGTGTTCAGCATGGGACGGAACTGGTTCTGGTCCTCCGAGAGGTCATCGCAGCCGCGACGCAGCGCGTCGGCAAACGTGCGGATGCCACTCGTCAGGCGCTGCTTCTGCTCCTCGGCACGGGTACGTGCGATCTGCTGCGCCTTGTCGCCGATCTCATGTGCCTTCTCGCGTCCCTCCTGCGCCAGATGGCTGGTCTTGTCGCGGGCTTCATCCGCGATGTGCGAAGCGGTTTCCTGAACCGTCTCCTTCGCATCACCCATCGTATCCTTCACCTTGTCCGTCCTGCTGCGCCGGGTTTCGGCGTTCGTCTCGTTCTTCATGGTTGCTCCTCGTCAAATCCGACGCGTCCAGAAAAAAGAAATCGCACCATCCAGTGGCATCCGGACAGTGCGCTCCTGTGCGATGCTCTATGCATCCTGCATGCCACACGTCTTGCATGGACCGTACTCGTCTCGCGACTCTTCTTCGGGATGTGTACAGATTCAACGCCGAGCTCAGCGCATGCTTCACCACCGCACCTATATCCTCAGCCCCGATTGCGACTGGGTCGTGCTCGTGCACGGTGCGGGAGGCAGCTCCTCCATCTGGTTTCGCCAGCTGCGCGCCTACTGCGAGCAGTTCAATGTGCTGATGGTAGACCTGCGCGGCCACGGCGAGTCCGCTCTCGTCACCCACCACGCCGACGGTGAGCACTACACGTTCGATGCGGTCAGCCGGGACGTCATCGACGTTCTGGACCATCTCGGGATCGAGCGCGCGCACTTCGTCGGCATCTCGCTCGGCTGCCTGATCATTCGCACCATCGCCGAGCTGGCGCCGCACCGTGTACAGTCGATGGTTCTCGGCGGCGCCATCGCCAGACTGAACGTGCGTTCGCGCGCGCTCGTGGTCGTCGGTAACGCGCTGAAACGTGTCATCCCGTTCATGTGGCTGTACCGGATCTATGCGTGGATCCTGCTGCCGCGTACCGGACACCGGGAGAGCCGGCTCATCTTCGTGCGGGAGGCGCAGAAGCTCGCGAGGAAGGAGTTCCTGCGCTGGTTCCGGCTCACGATGGAGCTGCCGCCGATCCTGCGGCTGTTCGAGCAGCGCGACACCGGCATTCCGACGCTGTACCTGATGGGCGCCGAAGACCACATGTTCCTGCCCGCAGCGCAACGGCTCGCCCAGCGCCATGGCCATGCGGTGCTCCGCGTCATCGAGCGGTGCGGTCACGTCTGCAATATCGAGAAGCCCGAGGCCTTCAATCAGATCTCGATCGACTTCATGAAGGACCCGATCGCCGCCACCGCCTTCTGAACAGCCGTACCATGGCGCCCGCCCGGGCCTGCTCGCTACATTTGGTTTCTCTCACCCACACCACACCAGACATCCCGGGGATTGCAATGTTCCGCTGCCCGCGCATGCTCGCCTCAGTACTGCTCGTGCTCGCACCTGCCGTCGCCTCTGCTCAGCAGGAGTCGGCGTCGCTCGAGTCCTTCTTCAACGTCGCGTCGCCGCTCGAGCTGACTGCGGCGAAGGGCGCCGACCGCATCGCCTGGAGCGTCTACGAGGCCGGGCTCCGCAACGTGTACACTGCGACCGCTCCCGATTTCACGCCCGTCCGCCTCACATCGTTCATGAACGATGACGGGAAGGATGTGAACTCGATCCGCCTCTCCGATGATGGCTCCATTGCGGTGTTCGTGCGCGGCCACTCACCGAACCGCGATGGCTGGGTCGCCAACCCTACCCACGATCCGGCGGGAGCGGAGCGCGCGATCTGGGCCGTCCGTACGAGCGGCGGTCCGGCATGGCGGCTGGCCGAAGGTGCGGGCCCCGAGCTCTCACCCGACGGCAGCACCGTGCTGTACGTGAAGGATGACCAGATCTATCGCGCGCGCATCGGCCGTGACATCGAGCCCGATGAATACGATCGCGGCGAGAAGCCGCTGATCCGTGCGATGGGTTCGCAGGACGATGTGCAGTGGTCGCCGGACGGATCGAAAGTCGCGTTCGTGAGCGAGCGCGGCGATCACTCGTTCATCGGCCTGTACGACGTCGCGTCGAACGTGCTGCGCTGGGTGTCTCCGGGCGTGGACTGCGATTCCAACCCCATGTGGTCGCCGGACAGCCGGCAGCTCGCGTTCATCCGCCGGCCGGGTACGCCGTTCGGCCGGATGGAGCAGGCTCCGTCGGGACCGTCGGGGATCCGGCCGCAGACGTGCAGCAGCGGCTCCCGGCGCGGCGGCCGTGAAGCGCCCGATACGACGCGGAACCGACTGGACGTGCCGGGACTGTACGAAGGCGTGCTCCCGAACGGCTCGGACGTCGCCATCATGATCGTGGATGTCGCTGCGGTCGGCGACATCGATTCCCCGCCCGCACGCGTGCTGTGGCGCAACCTTCCTGGCGACGAGTCCTTCACACGCATGAGCCGCGTCCGTCGCGTTGGCGACCACATCGTGTTCCAGATGAATCCGGAAGAGGACGAGTGGGACCGCTACTGGTCGATCAGCGTAACGGTCCCGCAGCAGGAGCCGACGCTGCTCACGCCGACGAACGGCCTGATCGAGGACGCGACATCCGTGGCGTTCTCGACCGATGGCAGCACGATGTATTACACGACGAACGCCGGCGACATCGAGCGGCGCCACATCTGGGCCGTGCCCGTCGCGGGCGGTGAGCCGCGTCAGCTCTCGAGCGGCACGAACGCAGAAACGCATCCGCAGCCGCTCGCGTCCGGCAACAGCGTCGCAGTCCTCCACTTCGGTGCGCGCACCCCCGCCTCGGTGGCGATACTGCCGGCCGATGGCGGCGAGGCGACACGCGTGTATCCCGACCTGAGCGATTTCCCCGTCGACGCTCACGTCGTTCCTGAGATCGTATGGCTCGAAGCGGCCGACGGTGTGCGCTTCAGCAACCAGCTCTTCCTGCCGAGCGACCTGCCGCCCGGCGAGAAGCGCCCGGGGATCGTGTTCGTGCACGGCGGTCCGCGCCGCCAGATGATGCCGACGTATCACTACATGCAGTTCTACCACTGGGCATATGCAATCAATCAGTGGCTAGCGGATCAGGGCTACGTGGTGATGTCCGTCAACTATCGGCGCGGGGTCGGCTACGGTAGCTCGTTCACGAATGCGGACAGCGCACAGGGACGAGGCAACTCGGAGTATCGTGACGTGCTGGCTGCGGGACTGTACCTGCAGACGCGCGACGACGTCGATCCATCGCGCATGGGCATATGGGGGCTGTCGTACGGCGGGCTGCTGACGTCACAGGCGCTCGCGCGCAACTCCGACATCTTCGTCGCGGGCGTCGACATGGCGGGAGTGCACCTGTATGGATCGGCGCTCGACACGACCGAGCTGTCCTACCGCTCGTCCGCTATTTCTGAGATCGAGAACTGGACGTCGCCCGTGTTTCTGGTGCACGGCGATGACGATCGCAACGTGAACTTCGCACAGACGGTAGGCCTCGTGCAGCTGCTGCGCGCGCATGATGTGGAGCACGAGCTCATCGTGGTTCCGGACGATGTCCACGAATCGCTGCTGCACAGCCGCTGGATCTACACGTGGAACCGGATGGGAGACTTCCTCCGAAGGCACGTGTGGAATCGCGCTTCTGCGGCGCAGTAGCGATCACTGCACCGGTTGCGACCGCATTTCCAGAATCTGCTTCAGGCGGCGTGCGACGGGGATCCAGTCGTAGTGGTCCTCTGCGACCTTCCGGAGCCGGTCACGGTAACGCCCCGCGACATCGAGCGCCGACGGAATCACTTCGGCAATGTCCGCCACGATGTGTTCCGCATCCGGGCGGACTTTCATGAACTGACCGTGATCGCCATCCAGTGACGGCGCCGCGACGTCGATCTTGACCTTCATCCCGCCGAAGTACGTGCCGATCGGGAACACACCCGACGCGAGCGCTTCGAGGAAAACCAGTGGGCCGGACTCGATGACCATCGACGGGAACACGGCGGCGTCACAGCAGGGCAGCAGCCACGCCATCTCACGGTGCGTGAGATATCCGGTGAACACCACGGTGTCAGGCTTCAGGTAGCGCGCTGCGGCATCCCAGTAGGCGTCCAGCTCGCCGCGCTCCTCGAGCGCGTTCCAGAACAGCCGGATCGCCTGGAGATGTTCCGGCTCGCCCGCTGCGATCGTCTCTGCGTGCTCGAGCACCCGTCC
>DATABQ010000099.1:0-8493 GCA_036259495.1 Longimicrobiales bacterium
TCCGCCGCTCGATCCAGGTTCTGGGGCTGGTGACAGGGGAGCTCGGGGTGGCTATCTCGCCGAAGCTCGATGAAGTTGTGCTCGAGAAGCTCGAGCTGGCGCTCGTCTCGGCCGAGAAGGTGCTGCTCGTCCTGACGCTGCGCAGCGGGGTCGTCCGCACGGTCTACGTCGATCTGCCGGGGGCCGTGCCGGCGGAGACGCTCGCGGGGGTGAACGCGGTCCTGAACGAGCGGCTGGCTGGCCACACGCTGGGCGAGATCCGCTCGACTCTCTCGGAGCGGCTGCGCGATGCAGTCTCGGACGAGCCCGCGACGGAGCTGCTGAACATCTTCATGCAGTCGGCCGAGGATGTGCTGGACCCGACCGGCCTCGCCGGGACCGAGCTGCTGCTGGGCCGCACCAGTGTGCTGGCGGATCAGCCGGAGTTCTCGAGCGGGCCGCGGCTGCGCAGCCTGATCGAGCTGACGGAGCAGCAGGACCTGCTGACGGGGGTGTTGAGCACGCGCGAACATGACCGCGTGCCGCGGATCACCATCGGCGGCGAGCACGGCGAACCGAAACTGAGCACACTGACGCTCGTGACTTCGGAGTATCGGATCGGCAACCTTTCCGGGGTGCTGGGGGTGATCGGTCCGACCCGAATGCCGTACGCGAAAGTCGCTGCGATCGTGGAATACACGAGCAATCTCATGACAGAGCTGGCCGGACCGGCCGGCGGTGAAGCGAATGCGTGATTATTACGAAATCCTGGGTGTCGAGCGTGGTGCGGATGCGGACGCGATCAAGCGGTCGTATCGGAAGCTCGCGCTGCAGTATCATCCTGATCGGAACAACGGGTCTGCGGAAGCCGAGGAGCAGTTCAAGGAGCTGACGGAGGCGTACGAGGTCCTGAAGGATCCCAACAAGCGGGCGGCGTACGACCGCTTCGGACATGCGGGTGTGAAGGGCGGCGCCGGAGCCGGATACGGTGGGTTCAGCTTCCACGACGCGCTCGACATCTTCATGCGGGACTTCGGCGGGTTCGGGGTCGAGGACATCTTCGGCGGGGGCGGCGGCCGGCAGCGGCGCGGCGGGCAGAGCGTGCGCAAGGGTCCCGACATGCGCATCACGTTCCCGCTGACGCTGGATGAAGTGGCGGAGGGCGTGAAGCGGACGGTGCGCATCGACGTCAATGACGAGTGCAGCCGCTGCGCCGGAACGGGTGCGAAGGAAGGGACATCGCCGGTCACGTGCAGTACGTGCGGCGGAGCAGGTGAGGTGCGCAGGGTCCAGCGCTCGTTCCTTGGCCAGCTGGTGAGCGTGATGCCCTGCCCGGAATGCGGCGGGGAAGGACAGCGCATCGAGCAGCCGTGCGAGCAGTGCAGCGGCCGCGGCGTAGAGCGCGCTCAGCGCGAGCTCGAGGTAAACGTGCCGCCCGGCGTTTCCACGGGCGATTACCTGACGCTGCGCGCGCAGGGGAACGCGGGCGTGCGCGGCGGTCCGCGCGGCGATGTCCTCGTCGTGCTGGATGTGGAGGAGGACGAACGGTTCCTGCGCGATGGTGCGGACCTGATCTACGAGCTGCCGATCACGTTCAGCCAGGCGGCACTCGGCGCCGAGCTCGAGGTTCCGACAATCGGCGGCACGGCGGCACGCCTGCGGGTGGCCCCCGGCACGCAGTCCGGGCGTCTGCTGCGCATGCGCGGACGTGGACTGCCGCAGCTCCAGAGCACGAATCGCGGCGATCTCATCATCCGCGTCGTGGTGTGGACGCCGACGACGCTTACGCCGGAGCAGGAGGAGGCGTTCCGTCGCCTGGCAAAGGTCGAGGCGCCCGCCGAACGCGTCGATGACGATCGCGACCGTGGTTTCTGGAGCCGGGTCAAGGAAGCGCTTACGGGGAGCTGACGTGCCCAACTGGCTGCGCATATCCGCACGAAGCCCCTCGGAAGAGCTGTCAGGACTGCTCGCCGAGGGGCTCCTCGCGTGCGGCGGGTCCGCAATCGAGGAGCATGGCGACACGCTCGTCACCTACATCCTCTCCGTCGAGGAGCAGGATGCCGCGCTCGATCGCATCCGTGAGGTGCTGCACGCGATACTCGGCTCGGAGACGGTCGAGCTCAGCGCGGATGAGGTACCGGAGCAGGACTGGCTCGCCGTGTGGCGTTCCGGTCTGGAGCCGCGGCGGATCGGAGAGCGCCTGATCGTGAGTCCCACCTGGAGCGAGGTCGATGCCGGCACGGACGACATCGTGATCCGCATTGACCCTCAGATGGCGTTCGGTACGGGCGAGCACGCGTCCACCCGCGGCGTCCTGCGACTGATGCAGGGTCTCGAGCTCACCGGTGCGCACCTGCTCGATGTCGGCAGCGGCTCCGCGATCCTCTCCATTGCGGCCGTGCTGCTCGGCGCGCGGCATGTCGTAGCCGTGGAGAGCGACATTCAGGCGCTGCCGAATGCACGCGAGAACGTCGAGCGCAGTGGCGCCGAAGACCGCGTCGCCCTGCTCTGGGCAGCCGTCGATGACCGGTTCCTCGACGCGTACGGCGGCGGCGCGTTCGACGCCATCACGGCCAACGTGCTGAGCAGCGTGCTTCGGCCGCTGCTCCCGGCGTTTCATCGTGCGCTCTCCACGAACGGCTGGGCCATCCTCTCCGGCATCCTCGTTGAGGAAGCCGCGATGATGCGCGCCGCCGCGGACGAAGCCGGATTCGCGATCGAGGCCGAGGACACCGAGGAACAGTGGTGGAGCGTAACGCTGCTACGTATCTGAACGCGCCTCACGTCGGGGCGCGCCATCACGTGCTCAGCACGCGGCGCGCCGCGTGGAGCTCTTCCAGTGCGCCCGTCACTGCCGCATAAAGGGGCTCGTCGGGATCCGCTGCATGGAGGAGATGCGTGAGCGCATCGTGCACGTCACCGAATACGTCCGCCGCGGTTGCGGGCGCGGGCGAAACGCCCGAAGGTGGAAGCAGGCGATCGTTGCCCGGATCGACACGTCGCTCCGCGAGAACGATGAGCGGCTGCGTCATGCCCGCGGCTTCCATGGCTGCTTCGTAAAGCGACCGCTGGCGCGGATCCCAGCCGGCCGTTTCCCCGACGACGGGGTCCGGGGGGATTACCGCGAAATGGTCCGGGAGTGCGGCGAGCGCGTCCATGAAGCGCGGGTACGGCATGCTGACCCCCGTTTCCCGGACGGCACGGCGGTGTAGCGGTTCGGCGTGCATGCTGCGCGTCGGCTGATGGTCGAGCACGCGCGCGGCGTGCTCCAGCACTGTGTTCATGAAGTGCCTCGGGTTGCAGGTTGTGCTACAATTAGGGGCTGGTTGCGGGGCGCTTCCATAGCGGAGCAGGACGACTTTCGGGGGAGGTCGGATGGCAGAGCGGTCCGAATGCATCTTCTGCCGCATCGCAGACGGAGAGGTTCCGGCGACGATCGTCCGCGAGGACGAGCATACCGTCGCGTTCCGCGACCTCGATCCGCAGGCGCCGCTGCACGTCCTGGTCATACCGCGCCGCCACATCGCTTCGATCAATGAAGTTGCGGACGACGACGCTGCTGTGATGGGCGCATTGCTCATTGCAGCGCGGGATCTAGCGGCGGCCGAGGGAGTGGCCGCGAACGGATACCGCCTCGTCATCAACACGGGCGCCGCGGCGAACCAGACCGTGCACCACGTGCACCTGCACGTGATTGGCGGACGCGACATGAGCTGGCCGCCGGGATGACTCATGCGCCGCAGGACACAAAACGATTTCTGAATCGGAGCACTGCATGAGCGGGCTGACGGAAAGACTGCGCGCGGATCTGAACAGTGCGCGCCGCGAGCGTGACAAGCTCCGGACGCTCGTGCTGACCACGACCCTGTCGGAGGTGAAGAATCGGCAGATCGAGCTGGGCCGCGAGCCGACCGACGAGGATGTGATGGAGGTGGTCGCGCGTGCGATCAAGAAGCGGCGCGAGGCGGCCGAACAGATCCGGGCGGTCGGACGCACCGACCTCGCCGACAAGGAGGAGCAGGAGGCTGCCCTGCTGCTGCCCTACATGCCGGAGCAGCTGGCGGAGGCGGAGGTGCGGCAAATGGTGAAGGATGCGATCTCGGCCGGCGCGGACAACGTCGGTGCCGTAATGGGCCGCATCATGCCGAAGCTCAAGGGCCGCTTCGACGGCAAGGAAACGAACCGCATCGTGCGCGAGGAGCTCGGCTGAAGCGGAACCCGCCCGACCGTTCGCCACCGAAATCATGAACCGGCACGCGCTGGACGTCCTGCAGTTCCCCGAAGCCCTGGCTGTCGTTGCCGGTCATGCGAGCAGTGCACCCGGCGCACAGGCCGTCCGTGCACTTCAGCCGTCGGACAGCATTGCGATCGTGGCCGACGAGCTGCGCCGCGTCGACCAGATGTCCGCGTTTCTGTTCCGCGCGCAGGACTGGAGCATGCCGCCGATCCCCGACGCCCGCTCTGCACTGCGCCGTCTGGGCATTGAGGGATCGGTGCTGGAGGCGGTGGAGCTCCGCGACATCGCGATACTCATGCGCGGCTCCGCCGCGACCCGCCGCGCCATCCTCCAGCATGCCGAAGACTACCCGCTGCTCGCGCAGACAGCAGAACGCCTCGTCAAGCTGGACGATGATGAGCGACACATCCGTGGTGCGATCGATGATGCCGGTGAAGTCCGCGACAATGCGTCGCACGAGCTGGCACGCCTGCGGCGTGATGTCCGCAGCGCGCGCACGCGCATCGTGGAGCGCCTCGAGAGCTACATCGCGTCGCTGCCGAAGCGCTTCCAGGTGGCGGATGCGAGCGTCTCGATCCGCGACGGCCGCTATGTGATTCCCGTCAGGCGCGAGGGCAGGGGAGAGGTCGGCGGGCTCGTGCACGATGAGAGCGCGACCGGCGCTACGCTGTTCGTCGAGCCGCCCGTCGCCATAGAGCTGATGAACCGGCTGCGCGAGCTCGAGCTTGCAGAAGCGCGCGAGGTGCTCTGTATCCTGCGCGAGCTGACGGAGGCGCTGCGGCCGTCGCACGATGTCATCTCGGACGCGCTCGACGCACTGATCGAGATCGATTCATTGTTCGCGCGGGCGCGCTACGCGCTGCACGTGCAGGGCACGCGTCCGGAGGTCAGTGCGGACAGCGGCACGCTTACGCTCGTGCACGCGAGGCACCCGCTGCTGCTGGCGACCACATCGGGTGTGGTGCCATTCGATCTCACGATGGAGCCCGGCGAGCGGACGCTGCTCGTCTCCGGACCCAACACCGGCGGCAAGACCGTGCTTCTGAAGGCGATCGGTCTCATCTCCACGCTGGTCCAGGCCGGCGTCATTCCGCCGGTCGGTCCCGGCACGAAGCTGCCGCTGTTCCGTGACATCTTCGCCGACATCGGCGATGAACAGTCGATCGAAGCGAGTCTGTCGACGTTCTCCGCACACCTGAAGAATCTGCGCGAGATCGTCGAGCACGCCGACGGCGATTCGCTCGCGCTCATCGACGAGATGGGCAGCGGCACCGATCCGGCCGAGGGTGGCGCGCTCGCGGATGCGATCCTCCGTACGCTCACGCGGCGCGGCACGATGACGATCGCCATTACCCATCTCGGACAGCTCAAGCAGATCGCGGCAGAAGAGCCGGGCGTCGTGAACGCTTCGCTCCAGTTCGACGCTGTGGAGCTGCGACCGACGTACCGCCTGCTCAAGGGCGTTCCGGGACGGAGCTACGGTCTTGCGATCGCCCGGCGGCTGGGCCTGCCGCACGACCTGCTCGATGCCGCCGAGTCGGCCATGCCGCAGTCGGAGCGGGATACGGGGCAGCTGCTCGCGGAGCTGGAGGAGAAGGACCGGGCACTGTCGGACGCGCTCGCGGATGCGAGCCGTGAGGGCCGGCGCGCGGCCGCACTGCGCGACGAGCTGGAGAAGCGCGAGGAGTCGCTCAGGCGGCGGGAGAAGGAAGCGGAGCGGCGCGCGCGGCAGCAGGCGCGCGACCTTCTGCTGAACGCGCGGGAGGAAGTCGAAATCGTGATTCGTGAGCTGCGCGCTGCTGCGCTCGAGGGTGAAGGCGCAGTGGAGGATGCCGCGCGCGAGGCACGTCGGCGTGTGGAGCAGCGCGCAAAGCGGGAGGCGGAACGCACGCCGCGGGAGCACGCGCCGGCGGGTGCGGGTGCGGACGTGCGCGAGGGATCGCACGTGCTCGTGACCGCGAGCGGCCTGCAGGGCGTGGTGGTCGAGCTGCGCGATGAACGCGCGACTGTGGAGGTCGGCGGTCTCCGCGTGCAGGTGCCCACCTCAGGACTGACCGTCACGGAAGCGCCGAAGAAGGTGCGGCAGCGGCCTCCGGCGCGCGGTGGCTGGAACGCGCCGGACCTGGATGCATCCAGCGAGATCGATCTGCGCGGGCTGCGCGCCGAGGAAGTGCAGTCCAGTCTGAATCCCGCTCTCGATGCGGCCGTGCAGGCTGCATTGCCGAGTCTTCGCATCATACATGGCAAGGGGACGGGCGCGCTGCGCGAGGTGGTGACGGAGATCCTGAGCGCCGACCGTCGCGTGAAGACGTTCCGCCCGGGCGGCCTGGGCGAGGGCGGCACCGGCGTCACTGTCGCGGAGCTCCAGTGATCCTCTGCATGCACTGCCGTGCAGGCGCAGTGAGCGCGGCCGCTTCCGCGGAGCTGCGATGATCGCCGAATCGATCATCGACGAGATCCGCGCGCGCGCGGACGTGGTGGAAGTCGTGGGTGAACAGATCCCGCTCAAGCGCGCCGGCAAGGACTTCCGCGCGCTGTGCCCGTTCCATCACGAGAAGACACCTTCGTTCTACGTGGTCCCGCGCGGCGGCTTCTACAAGTGCTTCGGCTGCGGCGAATCGGGCGACGTATTCACGTTCCTGATGAAGCGCGCCGGCGTCTCGTTCCAGGATGCAGTGCGCGAGCTGGGCACGAAGTACGGCGTCGAAGTGCCGGACCCCCGGCTCGGCCGCGAGCAGGACGAGCCGCATCGCATCCTGTATGAGGCGGTGGCGTTCGCACAGGACTTCTTCCGGAGCCATCTCACGGAGAGCGAGCCCGGCTCTAAGGTGCGGACGTATCTCGAACAGCGCGGTATCCCCGACGCAGCCATCGAACGCTTCGGACTCGGCTACGCGCCCGACGCGTGGCGCTCACTCCGTGAGGAGGCTCACCGGCACGGCATTGACGATGACGTGCTCATCGCCGCCGGACTCATCAAGGAGAGTGAGCGCGATGACGATCCCTACGACCGCTTCCGCGACCGGCTCATGTTCCCGATCGCCGAGCTGTCCGGGCGCGTCATCGCATTCGGTGGCCGCGACCTCTCGCGTTCCGAGCGCGCGCCGAAATACCTGAACTCGCCGGAAACGCCGATCTATCACAAGGGCGGGATCCTCTACGGCCTGAACTGGTCGAAGTCGGCGATCCGGCGCGAAGGCTCCGCGCTGGTCGTCGAAGGATACATGGACTACGTGTCGCTCGCCGCACGCGGTATCGAGAACGTGGTCGCGGGCATGGGCACCTCGATGACGGACGCGCAGGCCAATCTACTCGCTCGCTACACCGGCAAGGCGCTGATGCTGTACGACAGCGATCAGGCCGGTCTGCGCGCCGCGTTCCGTACTGCCGATGCGCTGCTGCAGACGGGCGTGCACCCTCTCGTGGTGACACTGCCGACAGGGGAAGACCCCGACTCGATCGTCCGGCGCGGCGGAGCGGATGCGCTGAAGCCGCACCTCGATGCGGCTGTCGATGTCGTCGAGCGCAAGGTCCAGATGCTCGAGGAGCGCGGCTTTTTCGACGATATCGAAGGCGTGCGGCGCGCGCTCGACCGCCTGCTGCCGACACTCCGCGCTACGGTTGATCCTGCGCTCCGCGACATCTACACTGCCCGCATCGCGCAGCGCACGGGCGTGCGGCGCGAGACGCTGGAGCGCGACGTCGAGAAGACGCCGCCGCCGCAGAGCACGACGGCCCGGGCCGCGCCCGCACCCGCGCCCGCACCCGTGAAATCGTCGCTGGTGGACCGGTTCGCGGCGGAGCGCATGCTGCTCAAGGTCCTCATCGCAGACCGCGCGCGGCTCGCCACCGTTCTCAATGATGTCTCACCGGACCATTTACGCGATCCGCGGAATCGTGAGATCTTCGAGGCGCTGCGAGCCCATCCCGATGCGGACGCGCCGCCGCTCAGCACTGCGGCACAGACCGTCTGGCAGGATCTGGCCGGCAGCCTGGCGGAGATCGTGAGTGCCGACGCAACCTATCAGGGCGTGGTCGCCGGACTGCGGCTGGAGGAGCTGGACCTGCGCGACAGCTTTCTCGAAGCGCAGCTTGCGACTTGCGATGAGAGCGAGAAAATGGCCATCGTTCAGCAGAAGCATCAGATCCAGCGACTGCGAGGACAATTGAGCGAGACCTATCGCCTCGGCTTCAAACCGACCCGTGCGTTCCGTAAGATGCGTGACAGACAGGCCCTTCCCCCCGAACCCCCCGAATAGCATGCAAGAGCTGCATGC
>DATABQ010000100.1:0-3981 GCA_036259495.1 Longimicrobiales bacterium
CCTCGATCTTCGAGAGGTCGAGGATGTCGTTAATGAGAAGGAGCAGGTGGCGCCCATTGTCCTGGATGCGGTCGAGGTAGGCGACATCCTGGCCCCGCAGGTTGCCGGCCTTGTTCTTCAGGAGGATGTTCGCGAAACCGATGACGGAGTTGAGCGGCGTACGCAGCTCGTGACTCATGCGGGCGAGGAAATCGCTCTTCGTGCGGCTGGCCGTTTCCGCCGCATCCCTGGCCGCACGGAGGGCCGCTTCGGAGCGGTGCCGTTCCGTGATATCGATGAATGCGGCGATGGTGTAGGCGATGTGGCCGCTGGCATCGTAGATGGGCGCCGCGGAAAGCTGAACCGGCACGTAGCGATCGCCGACGCGTACTTCCGCATCGTCGATCGTGGCGGTCTGGCCGTTGAGCGCGAGTGCCAGCGGCGTTTCCTCGACAGGATACACGCGTCGGTCACCAGCCCGGTACAGGGGCAGCGGGTGCGCCCCATCATCGATGAGCACGGTAGGTCCGAGGATGTCGACCGCCGCATTGTTCGCGAACCGCGGTCGCCACTGCGTATCGACGACGATCACGCCGATCGGCAGGTTCTCCATGAACTGACTGAGCAGCGTTTCACTCTCCCGCAGCGCGAGCTCGGCGCGGCGGCGCTCCGTGTAGTCGCTGCGGATCAGCGTACCCGAGAGGAGCACAACGACGAACGCGAATACGCCTCCGCCGGTGATCAGCACGGTAGCGACCACTGCATGATTCGCTGCGCGACGGCCACGCCTCTCGAGCCGCTGCAGCTCGCCCTGCTCGAAATCGGAGGCGAGGACCTGGATCGAGTCCATGATCTCGCGACCTGCGCCGGCGCGAATTCGTGCGGCGGCGGTGTCCATGCCCTCAGCCGCGCGCAGCTCGGCTATTTCGCTGATGAGTCGCGCGCGCGTGGCCACATGGGCCCCGAGCAGGGATAGCCGGTACTGCTGGTCCGGCTCGGAATAGGTCTTCTCCCGGAGTGCGTGGATATGGCGGATGCTGAGCGTGGTGAGGCTGTCGACTGGCGCCAGGTATTCAGGATTCCCGGTGATCAGGTAGCCGCGTTGTGCGCTCTCCGCATCCGAGAGGCTCAGCAGTACGGTCTGCAGCTCCGTGAGTGCGGCGTGTGTCTCGTTGACGTCGCGCGTGGTCGCGGCGAAGCGCTGAATGCTCGTGATCGACGCGACGCCGATGAGTGTGATTACGCCGAGCGCGACCATGAACCCCGCGTTGACCTTCTCGGCGGTCGACCACCTCATTGCAGCTCCTGAATGCAGGACGATTGTGCGCGCCGTGGCGCACCGGCGGCGAACGGATGCATGCGACAGCCGCGAGCGGCGCGGCAGCGATGTCGTGGCGAAAGATGATCCGGCCTCTGCGGCCGCTGCAAGTCCCGCTTTCCCGGCGGCGGATCATATCCTACCTTGGGCGAACACGTACATTGTCGAACCCGGAGCAGGGAGAGTATGCGCCGCTCGATGATCGTCACGGTCCTGCTGTTCGCGTTCCTGGGTCCTGCTGCTGTGCACGCACAGAGCCGGCCCGAGGTGCAGGGCAGGGAATCCGCCGTCGTCGCCGGTCATCCCCTGGCCGCAGCGGCAGGGATGGACGTGCTGCGCCGCGGCGGCAATGCTGTCGATGCCGCTGTCACCATGGCCGCTGTGCTGGCGGTCGTGCGGCCGCACATGAACGGCATCGGTGGCGACGCGTTCCTGCTTCTCCGCGAAGGGCGATCGGGCCGCGTGCGCGCACTGAACGGCAGCGGCCGCTCGCCCGCTGCCGCGACACCCGCCGCAATGCGCGAGCTCGGCTATACCGAAATGCCGGGGAGGGGAATCCACTCGGTGACCGTGCCCGGCGCCGTGCGCGCGTGGGCGGAGGCGCTGCGTCGCCATGGCACCATTCCGCTCGACATCGCACTCACACCGGCGATCCACTATGCGGAGCACGGTTTCCCCGTCTCGGAAAAACTCGCAGGGGATATTGCCGCGTACCGGCGCAGGATCGAGGAGGATCCCGCGCTGGCTGCCGTGTTCCTGCCCGGTGGCGAGCCGCCGGCGCCCGGCTCCATCCTTTATCAGCAGGACCTCGCCCGTACGCTGCAGGACATCGCGCGCGATGGCCCGGACGCATTCTACATCGGTCAGATCGCGCAGCACATCGACGCGTTCATGCATTCTGCCGGCGGACTCCTGACGATCGCTGATCTTGCCGCCCATTCGCCGCTCTGGCAGGAACCGATCGCGACGACGTACGCCGGCCATCGTGTGCTCGCGTTCCCGCCCAACTCACAGGGCGTCGCGATGCTCATGCAGATGAATATGGCGGAGCTCTACGATCTGGAGGCACTCGGTCACAACAGCGCACAATACGTTCACACCCTCGTCGAGTTGAAGAAGCTGGCATTTGCCGAGCGGGACCGCTACGTCACCGATCCCTCCTTCGCGGACATCCCGCTGGAGCGGCTGATCTCGAAGGATCACGCGCGCCGGCTCGTCGAACAGTTCCGTTCGTCGGCCGCGGCGGACGCAGCGCTGCGCAGCGGCAGCAGTGGCAGCAGTGGCACGAGCTCGCAAGGTGATGCCGAGGAGGGCGATGGCGACACGGTGTTCCTGGCGGCCGTCGATCGCCACGGCAACGCGGTCGCGCTCATTCAGAGCCTGTACAGCGCGTTCGGCAGCGGACGGATGGTGCCGGGCACGGGCATGATTCTGCACAATCGCGGCGCGCTGTTCTCGCTGGACGAGGATCACGTGAACGTGCTCGCGCCGGAGAAGCGCACCTATCACACGCTCGCACCGGCGATGGCCCTGCGCCCGGACGGCTCGCTCTACATGGTGTTCGGCACGCCCGGCGGCGACGGTCAGACCCAGACCCTGCTCCAGGTCTTCAACAACATCGTGCTGTTCGGTATGAATCCGCAGAGCGCGGTCGAAGCGCCGCGCTGGCGGTCGATGCCGGATTCCACGTTGAAGATCGAGGCGGGGGTGCCGCTCGCGGAGCGGGAACGTCTCGCTGCCATGGGTCATGACCTGGAGCTGGAGGAAAGACCCTCCTCCGATCTGGGCGGAGCACAGGTGATCCTCATCACGGCTTCGGGGGCGCGCGCCGTGGGGGCGGATCCGCGCAGGGAAGCCTACGGCATTGCCTGGTGAGGTTCGCTCACGCGCCGCATGAGCTGCGCGCGTACGCGCACGCGATGATACACTCGGCGGTGCTCTGGGACGTCCTCGGCACGCTGCGCCTCCTGCCGCCCTGGTGGCCGCCCATCAGCTATGTCCTGGCCGGGGCGGGAATCGCTGCCGCGTGTCTCTCCGCCCTGTTCCTGATGCTCGGCCGCCGCGCCGCAGTTCCGCCGGTGCGCGGCGCTGTGTCGACCTCCCCAGACTCTGACGCCCCCGCGCGCGACAGGCCCGGCCGCGCCGGCGTCGGTGCTCAGCTGCTGGCCATTGCCATCCTGCTCGGTGCGTGGCTGCTGCGCGGGCACGCAGAAATTCCGCCGGATATGCCGCTCGTGGCCGCGGAAGCAGTGGCTGCCGCGCTCTATGCAGTCACTGCGCTCCGCACGCGCAACAGCCGCGGCGCACAGCCGACGTGACACCCGCGTGCACCGGTGCGTGCGGTGGTACGCCCTTCGGGTGGCAGCGTGGCGCGGGATTCGCCATTATGCGGACTGGCCAGGCACGCAACGACTGCAAGAGACAACGCGATGCAAAACAATGATTCGTTCGGCGCGCGCGCGACACTCCGCGTGGGAAGCCGCAACTTCGAGATCTTCAGGCTCGATGCACTGGAAAAGGCAGGACTCAATATCAGCCGTCTGCCGTTCTCCCTGCGCATCCTGCTCGAGAACATGCTCCGGCACGACACGGGCGAGGGGGACGCCAGCGGCGATATCGAAGCGCTGACGCGCTGGAAGCCGGACGCACTGCCGAGCCGCGAAATCAACTTTACTCCCGCGCGC
>DATABQ010000101.1:0-4668 GCA_036259495.1 Longimicrobiales bacterium
GATCGGGTCCGTGGCGTCACGGGCCTCACAGAAGCACCATAGGCACGAAAAGGAGGAACGGAAGAAAGGTGGCCTTGCAGAGTGTCGCAACTCCGGCGACCGCGCCCACGAGCATGCCTCTGCGAATGCCTGGACGTTCATGGAAAAAAACGAGGGATGCGGCGAGCGCGGTGAACAGTAGCGTCGCCAGTGTTTCGATCCATACTCTGCTCGTGTACCACAGAAGAAAGGGGTGGACCGTCGTGAGCGCGGCCGCAGCCATCGCTGTCCTGCGGCCCCAGACCTTCTCCCCGATGTAGAAGACCAGAACAGAAGTGAGGCCGAAGAAGACAGCCTGCGCGGCCTGGAGCGACTGAGGCCATACACCCCCGCTCAACCAGAGGATCACCGCGATGACCGCTGGATAGATCGGGCCACGGTCGAGTGTCGGCTGAGGGTCCGGGTAATAGGAGAGGGTGCCGTGGTGCCACAGCCCGAAGCCGAGAGCACCGTATCTGTCCGGATCGAGCACAGCGTTCTGAGGTGAGGCGATCGCCGGGTATATAATGAATGAGAAGCCGAGTGAACACACCACGGCCAGGAGGAACACAGCGAGTTGCGGCGACAGGACTCGGCGTGCGGATGCGAGAGTCACCGTGATCGCTCGTTTCATGAGCGGCCCCTGGATCCGTGTTCCAGCCAAAGGCGCGACACGTGCTACACTCCGCCCGCCGGCGCAGCGGCCTCTGCCGCATCGGCATCGATCGACCTGTCCACGCGGTCACGGAACGTCAGCACGAAGAACACGAGGACGGCGGCGGCGAAGGCGGCCGGTATGTACCAGAAGCCGCGCCACTGGTCGAGCGTGAGCGACGTCGCGTCGCCGAGCACTCCCGTATAGACGTTGCCCGCGATCTGCGCGCCGATCAGCATGCCGACGCCATACGTGATCAGCACGAAGAACCCCTGCGCCTGGCCGCGGATGGCGGGCGACGACTTCTTGTCGACGTAGATCTGTCCGGTGACGAAGAAGAAATCGTAGCAGATGCCGTGTAGCAGGATCCCGGCTGCGATCATCCAGAACACGGCGTTCGGCGCGGCCATGGCGAAGAGCACGTAACGCACGACCCACGCAGCCATTCCCGCGGCGAGCATCCACTTCACGCCGAGCCGTGCGAACGCGAGCGGCATCAGCACCATGAACACGGCTTCGGACATCTGGCCGAGCGTCTGCGTCGCCGCAATGCGCTCGACACCGGCGTCGACCAGGAATATCTGCGTGAAGTTGTAGTATGCCGCGAGCGGAATGCAGAGCAGCAGCGATGCGGCGATGAACGCGTAGAACGAGCGGCTGCCGAGGTGGTCGAGCGCATCGAGTCCGACGATGCTCCGCACCGAGATCCTCTCACCGGCCGCGCGCGGCGGAGTGTGGGGCAGCGTAAACGCGTAGAGGCCGAGCAGTATGCTCGCGATCGCCGTCGTGTAGAGCGGTGCGGCTGTCTGCTCCGGCACGCCCCCGGCAACGAAGCCGCCCAGTACGAAGCTGATGAACAGTCCCGCGACGATCCACCCGATCGTGCCGAACACGCGGATCAGCGGGAACTGCTTTTCCTGATTGCGAATGTGATGGAACGCGAGCGAGTTGGAGAGGCCGAGCGTCGGCATGTAGCACAGGTTGTAGAGCAGCAGCAGCGTGATGAACAGGCCGGGCGAATCGGCAGCTCCCGGCACGAGCAGCATGATCGCACCACCGAGCAGGTGCAGCACACCGAGCACCTTCTCCGTCGCGAAGTAGCGATCGGCAACGAGGCCGAGGAAGAACGGTGCGACGATGGCCGCGATCGGATTCACGGTGAACGGCCAGTGCGTCAGCGTCTCCATTCCGTTGTCCGTCATGAATACGGCAACGGTCGTGTACCATGCGCCCCAGATGAAGAACTGGAGAAACATCATCGCGCTCAGACGTGCACTCATGGCAGCACCCGGATCCTGATGTTGCGGAACGCGACCCAGTCGCCGTGGTCCTGGAGCCCGATGTGGCCGCGGTCGGCGGTACCGTATGCCGGCCACTCGGCGAACTTGCTGTTCGCGACGCGCTGCTTCCAGTCTTCGCTGCCCAGCTCGTACTCGACGACCTTCCGGCCGTTGAGCCAGTGCTCGACATGGTCGCCGTTCACGACCAGCCGGGCGCTGTTCCATTCACCGGCCGGCCGCACGACACCTTCCGCCACCGGGTGCAGGGCGTAGTTGGAACCGGCCGCCGTCAGTTGCGAGCCGCCATCCGCGTGTCCTGCATCGTCGAGCACCTGCATCTCGGGCGCGCTGTAGTAGATCGGGTCTTCCGACTCGATCGCGCGATAGAAGATGCCGCTGTTCCCGGCTTCATTGACCATCCAGTCGAGCGCGAGCTCGAAGTTCGCGAACTGGTCGCTCGTGATGATGTCGCCGGCCTGCGCGACGCGCACGAGCGATCCATCGACTGCCTGCCATCCCTCCGGCATGTCCTCCTGATTGTAGCCGCGCCAGCGTTCGGTCGTCGTGCCGTCGAACAGCAGCTGCCATCCATCCGCGATCTCCTGCGGCGTGAGCACATTGGCCCGGCCGCTCGCAGCCGCTGCTCCGGCGTCAGCGGCCGCGCCGCGCGTGCCGTCGGCGTCCGTATCGCCGGCTGCACCGGGCTGCGGGGCACCGGCATCATCCATGTCGGCGTTCCCCGGCGCGCATGCGCCCAGTGCGATCGCCAGCAGGCACGGCATCGCGCCTGCGATCATTCGTCTCTTCTGCATCAAGGCGTCTCCAGATCATCGGGGATTTGTCGTTCGCACTGCTCAGACGCTCCAGCCCGCGCGGTACTCGCGCGTGAGATAGCGGTTTGCTTCCTCATCGTTCGTCACACGCATGGCGACGGGGTCGAACACGATCTTCTTTCCCTGTCCTGCCCGGAGCGCGACAATCCCGAGCAGCATCACTTCTGTCAGAGGTGCGGCGTACTCGAACGGGCTCGTCGTCTTCGTCTCCCCCTTGCAGGCGCGGACCCAGTTGGTTTCGTGGTCGTCGGGGATGCGTTCGTACGTCTGCGGGATCGCCTTCGCGTGCTCGAGCCGCTCCTCGGGGAAGAGCCGCGGGTTGCGACCGTACGTCTCGTGCATGAGCACGCCCCATTCGCCGATGTACATGACACCGCCCTCGCGGTTCAGCTCGAGGTCGTCGGGCAGCATGGGATGACGCGGCGGCATCAGCCCGCCATCGCGCCACGTCACACGGACGGGCGGCTGGATGCCGCGCGCGGGGAACTCGTAGTGCGCCGTCATCGCCAGCGGATATGTCGCGGGACTGTCGCGCGGCCCGCCGAACGGCGTCGACGTCGCCTCGACGCTCGTAGGGTAGCCGAGCCCGAGCGCCCAGTACGGATGATCGAGCAGGTGCGCCGCCATGTCGCCGAGTGCACCGACGCCGAAATCGACCCAGCCGCGCCAGTTGAACGGGTGGTATATCGGATGATACGGCACGTCGGCCGGCCCGAGATAGAGGTCCCAGTCGAGCGAATCCGGCACGCGATAGTCGGCAGCCATCGCAGCGGCGGTCGCCTGGGCGATCGCACGCGAGTTCCAGCTCGTGCGCGGCTCTGTCACGGAACCGTTCACCGAACCGTTCGCCGCCTGGAGCGCGGCGAAGTCGAGCGGCCGGGCGATGCCCTGCGGCCAGATCGGGCGATTGGTCCAGATGTGCACCTCGTGCACGGGCCCGATCGCGCCTCCCTGAATCCACTCGTTGATGATGCGCGCGTCATCCATCGAGTGGCCCTGATTGCCCATCTGCGTGACGACGCCGGTAGCGCGTGCCGTCTGCGCGAGCACGCGTGCTTCATGCACGGTGGACGTGAGCGGCTTCTGCACGTAGACGTGCCTGCCCATCTTCATCGCCATGTCGGCGATCACCGCGTGCGTGTGATCCGGCGTTGCGATCACGACCGCATCGATGTCCTTCTGCTTCTCCAGCATCACACGGAAGTCGGAGTACCGCACGGCCTTCGTGAACGCGTCCTTGAGCGCGATCCCCTTCTCGCGCGGCTTGCCCTCGCCATCCTTCTGCTTCGACTCGAGCTGCCGTTCGACATACGGAAAGTCGACATCGCAGATCGCGACGATGTTCTCCGCCGTCAGGTTCTCCGCATTCGACATCCCCATGCCGCCCGCGCCGATGATCGCGATGTTGAGTTTCGCACTCGGAGCGATGTGGCCGGTGCCGCCGAGGACATGGCGCGGGACGATCATCGCGCCTGCGGCGGAGGCTGCGACGAATTGTCGCCGGGACATCGAGGCGTGCGGCGGCCGATCCTGCGGATACTCCGATTTCGCGGTGGAGTTGATCAGTTCTGTCATTATAGCTCCCGGAGGTGGTTGGCTGCCGTTCAGTGAGTCAACTGCCGGGCGCGCACGAGCGCACGCACGCGGGCTCGGGACAAACAGTGGAGGACGACCCCATCAAACCGAACACTGCTCCAATCAGCCATTCCTGTGCTTGGTCAGAACTCGCATGTTCAAGGACAAGGGGGCGACCATGGAACCGATGTTCGATCACGACGCCAGGCAAACCGTGTCCCGCGTCATCGCCATGCTCACGGCAATGATCCGATCGGTTGAAGCCCGTGAAGATCGGACCTGAGTCGCTCAGGCCGCCTGCCGGCCC
>DATABQ010000102.1:0-3675 GCA_036259495.1 Longimicrobiales bacterium
CTTATTTCCAGCGACTCCTGAAGGTATTGCCGGACGTGAACCATGTCGCTCAACTCCCGCGCGGCGCGTCCGAGGTTGTGAAGCCCCTGTGCTGCGAAGCGCGGATTGTTCAGCTCCGACTCCAGCGCGAGCCCTTCGCGGAACCGACGGCGCGCTTCCTCGTACTGTTCGCGGCTCGCGGCGATGACGCCGAGGTTATTGAGCGTCACCCACATGCCGTTGAGATCCTGCTCCTGGCGAAGCAGCTCGAGCGCGTCCTCGTACAAACGTGTCGCGGGATCGAACTCGCCGCGTGACCACGCGACATTGCCGAGGTACGTCATCGACCAGCCGATGGCCAGCGGATCGTCCAGCTCGCGTGCGAGATCCCATCCTTCGGAATGCAGTTCTTCGGCTTCTTCATAGTCCCCCATCCCATGGCGGACCGCGCCGAGCCTGTGTAGGGCGAACACGATCTCGGCGCTGTCCTGCAGCTCACGCACGATCGGCAGGGTTGTGCGCAGCAGTGACTCCGCACCGGGCAGGTCGCCGAGCCGGTGCGCAAATACGCCACGGCGGATGTCGAGCCGCGCGGCCGTCAGCCGGGTTGCACGCTCTCCCCGCGCCAGCTCGTCCGCATCTCCCAGCGCAGCGCGGCTCGCGGCGAAGACCTCCGCGCCCTCACGTGCCCAGCCGCGAGCCTCGTAGAAGTGGAACAGCCCGTGGGCCGCGCGCATCAGTGCTCCAGCATTGCCGGTCTGCGTGGCGTAGCTCCATGCAGCGCGAACATCGTCGATTGAATCGGCGATGCGGCGGATGGCCGCACCGTTGCCGCGCTGCACATCGTTCTGGAGCGCGTACAGCATGCCGGTAAAGCAGGCGAGGTGACGTTCGTGCGCCGCGCGCTCCGCTGCGGGGTCTGCAGTGAGTCGTTGCAGAGCGTACGTCCGGATGACGTCGAGCATGAGCAGGCGGTCGCCTGCACGGGTCAGCAGCGATTTGTCGACGAGCTGGCGCAGGAGCGGGGCGTCGGCACTGGCGACCTGCGCCGCGGCGGCACGATCAAAGGCAGCACGGAACACAGCCAGCCGCATGAGTACCGACTGCTCAGCCTCTCCGAGCAGTCGCCACGACGCGTCGAACGTCGCGCGCATGCTGTGATGGCGGCCTTCCAGATCGGATGCTTCACTGGAGAGTACATCGAGGTCGCGTTCGAGCTCGGCCAGGATCTCGGCGCATGAGAGCGCACGCACCCAGCCGGATGCCAGCTCGATGGCGAGAGGTATTCCGTCGAGCAGCTCGCAGATGCGCCGGACGTGCAAGAGGTCGTCACTATCGAGCTGGAAGTGCCGATCGAGACGGCGGGCGCCGAGCTCGAACAATCGGATCGCATCGCTCGACTGCTCGCCGCTCGCCAGTCCCTCGAGCGTGAGCAGCGTCTCGTGGCGGAGGTTGAGCCGTTCACGCGAGGTGGCCACTATCCGGATTCCCGAAGCGTGCTCGATCAAGGCCGACAACAGTCCGGCCGCGCGCGTAATGTGGTCGAAATTGTCGACTACGAGGAGAAGCTTCTTCTCGCGCAGGAACGCCTTCAGCTCCATCAGCGGATCCTCACCGCGCGTGAGCTGGATGCCGAGCGAATCGGCAATAGCCGGTATCAGCAGCTCGGGAGAGGCGAGGCCGCTCAGCGCCGTATATGCGATGCCATCCGGGTATGTGGACCCCACTTCATCTGCGATCTGCAGTGCCAGTCGCGTCTTGCCGACACCGCCCGGGCCGGTCACGGTGATGAGTCGTGCACCATCCTGCTGCATCAGCTCTCGCAGTTCCCGGAGCTCATCCTCACGGCCGATGAACGGTGTGGCAGCAGTCGGCAGCGCAGTGCGATCCCGTGATGGTGTCGCATCGTCTCGTCGAGCGGTGCTGCCGATGTCACTCGCGTCGCTCACCGAATCCGGCCGTATCGCCGGCGACGCGGAGGAACGGAGGCGGTCGAACAGTGATGCGATCCATCCGCGGACCCGCGCCAACAAGTCGACGCCCGCGAAGGAATGACTCGACACCGCGGGAGTCGGCGCCTGGACATGTTCAGGCAAAGGTGTGGAGCGCAGTGCTGCCGCGAATTCAGCCGCGTCTGCAAAGCGGTGCGCGCGATCCTTGGCCATCGCGCGGGCGATCGCATCATCGGCGGCGGCCGGCACCGCCGGGGCTCGCGTGCGTACGGGGGGCGGCTTCTCTGCCAGATGCCGGGACAGCAGCGCCGCCACACTGTCCGCCGTGAATGGCGGATGTCCGCAGAGCATCTCGTATGCGACGCAGCCGAGCGAATAGATATCACTCCGCCCGTCCATCCCGGTCTCGCCCGCCGCCTGCTCCGGACTCATGTACTGCGGCGATCCAACGGCCACGCCCGTGCCGGTCAGGCGATGGTCGGCCGCGCCGGCGAGTGCGCGCGCGAGGCCGAAGTCCGCAACCCACACATGATCCTGAGCACTGATCAGGACGTTTTCCGGCTTGATGTCGCGATGGATGGTGCCGACGGAATGTGCGTACGAAAGGGCGTTACAGATCTGGTTCAGAAGCGGGAGCGCCAGCTCGATCGGCATGCATCCGTGCTGCTTCATCCGCTTCCGCAGCGACTCGCCGTCGACGAGTGGCATCGTGTAATAGAGGTACCCATCGGCGTCGCCACTGTCGAAGAGCGGGAGAATGTGGGGGTGGTTGAGACGTGCGGTAGTTCGGATCTCCTTCAGGAATCGCTCGGTGCCGACCCTGCTCACCACATCGGACTCGATCACCTTGATGGCAATGCGGCGGCCGTGCTTCAGGTCGCGTGCGGCGTATACGACTGCCGTCGAGCCCCGACCTATTTCACGCTCCAGCACGTAACGGCCTGCCAGCGCACTGCGAACACTCGTCAGCATGGCAGCACTCCTGCCTCCACCTTGCGACTATTCTATACGGGCATACAACCGGAATACGGTTTAGATGTGAAGGCGAGGGACTCAAGTACGGTCACAATACGCCTCCGTAGAAGACGTCAGCACGACCGTGAACACTGCGAAGAGACCGCGGGCGAAGCCGCGTCGATGGCAGTTCAGGAGGGACCGCGCAGGCGCGGCCCTGCTCATAGCATAAGGTGGCGCGCCTCTCGGGGCCAGTGCGGTCTGGGCCCGGCCGGCTATTCCTCGGGGGCCGGGCGCCCGCGTTTCCGCTTCGTTTCCGCCCGCTTCTTCTTCTCCTTGAGCCGCGCTTCCTTCGCAGCGCGCGGCACCTTCGTCCGGCGCCGCGGCTTGCGCTGGCGAAGGGCCTCGGCAAGCAGCGCCGCCAGGCGTTCGGTGACTTCTTCGCGGTTCTGATGCTGGCTGCGGCTGCTGCTGGACGAGAGCAGCAGCACACCCTCACCACTGATGCGATTGGCGAGCCGCTCCTGGATGCGGGCACGCTGCGCCTCCGTCAATGACGGCGACGCGGCGACATCGAACTCGAGCTCGATCTTCGTGGACGACGTGTTCACATGCTGCCCGCCCGGTCCGCCCGATCGTGTGGCGCGGTAGCGCAGTTCCGCGAGCGGAATGGCAAGATCGTCGTTCACGCGGAGCAGTGCATGCTCCGGGACCGCGCCCGCACCCAGCTCTTCGTCTTCCATTATCCCTGATCAGCAGCAGGAGGAAATACGGACAAAGGCGTCCTCGC
>DATABQ010000103.1:0-2002 GCA_036259495.1 Longimicrobiales bacterium
CGCACGTCGTTGACGCAGCCGCGGAGATCCGCGCCAGGAACCAGGTACTTGTTGATGCCAATGAGGAGCGCACGTCTGGCCATGGAACCTCCCTGCCGAAGCAGACTCCGCGGTGGTGAACTGCCACCAGGGCTTCGAGTGGCGCGGATTATAGCGCAGCGCCGTTGAGCCTCTTTCGACCCACACCACACGCGCTGGGAGGTATCCCGTCGCGCCGCCCGGGATCCTGACGGCACGCAGCTCATCTGGACGGTGACGGGAACAATCGTGTGAAGGGGTCTATACTCGCGGCCCACGTGCGCGTCATGTCCGCCGCATCGGGCGAGATGTGGGGGGCGCCGGTGCTTACGCTGTGCTGCTACGCGCGCAGGAGCTGAGCTCATGAGCGTGTGGAGGTGTTATGTCCGACCTCGCCGAACGACTTGGGCAGCTGTTCAAAGATCGTCCCTGGTACAAGGTGCCGCGCCTGTTCGCGATGCTGAAGCTCGTGGGCATCCGGAACGAGCTGCGGGAAAGGAACCTGCACGACACGGAGGAACCGCCTCTACAGCAGCAGGAGGTACCCGCCGACCTCGACCCGGCCTTGCGTGAAGCGCGAACGACCGATGGCTCGTACAACGACCTCCGTTTTCCGCGCATGGGTGCGGCGGGCTGCCGGTTCGGCCGCAACGTCCCGCTCGAACACACATTCCCTGATACGGCGAACCTGCTCATCCCGAACCCGCGACACGTCAGTCGCGAGCTGATGACCCGCGAGCAGTTCCAGCCGGCAACGATCCTGAACCTGCTCGCCGCCGCGTGGATTCAGTTCATGGTGCACGACTGGTTCGTGCACGAGCGATCGACGACCGATCGCATCCAGATTCCGATCGGCTCCGGCGATGACTGGGGGGAGCCCACCATGCAGGTTCCGCGCTCGGTTCCCGACACCGCGCCCGCGGGTTCGACGCGCCCGCCCGCGTACAGGAATCTCAACAGCCACTGGTGGGACTCATCGCAGGTTTACGGCTGCGGCGATGACATGACCGCGCAACTGCGAACGCACAGCGCCGGCAAACTTCGCATCGAGCCCACCGGCCTGTTGCCGGTGGATCCGGAGACCGGACTTCACTTCGCGGGCTTCAGCGACAACTGGTGGATCGGCCTCGCGATGCTGCACACGCTCTTTACACTCGAGCACAACTTCATCTGCGATCTGCTCGCGCACCACCATCCCGGCTGGGACGACGAGCAGCTCTTTGGGAAGGCGAAGCTGATCAACTCCGCCGTCATGGCAAAGATCCACACCGTCGAGTGGACGCCGGCGATCCTGCCGCATCCGATCATCGAGCTGGCGATGAACGTGAACTGGTCAGGGCTCGTCGGCGAGGACCGCCGCGAGCTGGCCGAACTGCTCGACGACCGCGAGCTGCTCGGCGGCATCGTCGGATCGGAGGCGGACCATCACGCCGCGCCGTATTCCCTGACCGAAGAGTTCGTCTCCGTCTATCGCATGCATCCGCTCATGCCGGATGACTACGCGTTCCATTCCGCCGTGACGGGACGGCTGCTCGAGACGCAACCGCTCACCGCGATCGCCGGACGCCGAACGCCTGCGATCGCCGAGCGGCTCACGATGCCGGATCTGTTCTACTCATTCGGCACCTGTCACCCCGGAGCGATCACACTGCACAACTACCCTCGGCACCTCCAGAACCTCGTCCGGGACGACGGCGAACACCTCGACCTCGCCGCGGTCGACCTCCTGAGGGACCGTGAACGCGGCGTGCCGCGCTACAACCAGTTCCGCCGCTTGCTGCACAAGGATCCGGTCACGTCGTTCGACGAGCTGACCGACAATCCGGAATGGCGCCGCCAGCTGAAAGCGGTCTATGACAACGACATCGAAAGCGTCGACCTCATGACCGGTCTCTACGCGGAGCCACTGCCGGAAAACTTCGGCTTCAGCGAAACCGCGTTCCGCGTGTTCGTGCTGATGGCCTCGCGGCGCCTGAAGAGTGAC
>DATABQ010000104.1:0-3998 GCA_036259495.1 Longimicrobiales bacterium
GTTGCGATGTTCGACCTCGACCACTTCAAGTCCGTCAACGACACATACGGCCATCAGGTGGGCGATCGAGTGCTCGTCGAGGTTGCCGAGATTCTGCGAGAGGTCGCTCGCGAGGTGGACCGCCTCGGCCGCTACGGCGGCGAGGAGTTCATGGCGCTGCTCCCGGAAACGTGCATCGACGATGCCGCTGTATTCGTGGAGCGCGTGCGTCGGGAAGTCGCGCGTCGTCCGTTCGAGATCGGCGGTGACGAGCCCTTGAAGATGACGCTGTCGGCCGGCGTGGCGACGTACCCGCACGAGACGATCGCCGATGTCGAGTCGCTGGTCCGCCATGCCGACCAGGCGCTGTATACCGCAAAGGAGACGGGACGCAACCGTGTCGTGCGCTTTGATGAGGCAGTGCTGGAGACGGCTCAGCAGAGTCAGGACTGAACCACACAGGACATCCCAACGTGAGCGATGCCGCTACACCGGACGAGCTGAGTCCCTCCCTTCTTCAGCGTGTCGAGGAGCTCCGCCGCCGGCTGCACGAGGCGAATTACGAGTACTACGTGCTCGACTCGCCGACCCTCAGCGATGCCGAATGGGATCGCATGCTGCGCGAGCTGAAGGAGATCGAAGCCGCGCATCCCGAGCTCGTCACTCCCGATTCACCTACCGTTCGCGTCGGCGCCGAGCCAGCGACACAGTTCCGCAAGGTTCAGCACATCGCGCCGATGTACTCGCTCGACAACGCGTTCTCATCCGAGGAGCTCGCAGCGTGGGAAGAGCGCAATGCACGCATCGCGCGCGAGGTCCGCGACGGTGGCTACGTCGCCGAGCTCAAGATCGATGGTACCGCAGTCGCGCTTCGCTACGAGAAGGGTGTGCTCGTGCGCGGTGCCACGCGCGGCAACGGCAGCATTGGCGAAGAGATCACGCAGAACATCCGTACGATCCGCGACATCCCGCTGCGGCTCCGGGCGACGGCCGACGTGCCGGACGTGCTGGAGATCCGCGGTGAGGTGTACATGCCGCTGTCGGGCTTTCGTGAAATGAACGAGAGGCGTGCGGAGGCGGGCGACCCGGTGTTCGCGAACCCCCGCAACGCGGCCGCCGGCGCACTGAGGCAGCTCGATCCGCGCCTCACGGCGCAGCGCCCGCTGCGGTTCTTCGGCTTCCAGGTCCAGCTCGATCCGGACCGCAACGATCGGCTGCCCGTCGAAACACAGCAGGATCTGCTGGCGCTGCTTCAGGACTGGGGCGTGCCGGTCAATCCAAACCGTACCGTGTGCGGCAGCATGCAGGATGTTATCGCGTACACCGAGCGCGCTGAGACGCTGCGTGAAGGGCTCGACTACGGTATCGATGGCGTGGTCGTGAAAGTCTCGCCGCTCGCGTTGTGGCCGGAGCTCGGCGTCGTAGGCGGGCGTGAGCCGCGTTATGCGATCGCCTACAAGTTCCCGCCGGACCTCGCCGTCACGCGACTGCTGGCAATCGAGCTGAATGTGGGCCGTACCGGCTCATTGAATCCATACGCGCGCCTGGAGCCGGTCGAGATCGGCGGAGCGATGGTGAAGCTCGCGACACTTCATAATTTCGAGGATATCGCACGCAAGGATCTGCGCGCGGGCGACATGGTGGTCGTCAAGCGCGCGGGCGAGGTGATTCCGCAGGTCGTGGGCCCGGTGGTCGAGCGTCGCGCAGGCACGGAGCAGCCGTACGTGCCACCGACGCATTGCCCCGCGTGCGACACCCCGCTCGAGCGACCCGCGGGCGAGGTGATGGTGTATTGTCCGAACAGCGCGTGCCGCGACCGCATCTACTGGGGGCTCGTGCACTTCGTCTCCCAGGACGCGATGGATATCCGAGGCCTCGGCGAGCGGACCGTAGCACAGCTGCTCGAAGCGGGCATGGTTGCCGATCACGCGGACCTGTATGGGCTGACGCAGGAGCAGCTGCTGGAGCTCGAGGGCTTCGGCGCCGTCTCGGCGGGTAATCTCGTGCACTCGATCGATGCTTCGCGCGAGCGGCCGCTGTCGCGTCTCCTGTTCGGCCTGGGCATCCGGCACGTGGGCGTGCACGCCGCGCAGGTCCTGGCGCGAGAGTTCGGCACGATGCCGGCGCTCATGGACGCCGATGTCGCGTTGATGGCGGCAGTGCACGGAATAGGCACCACCACTGCGGAAGCGGTGGGCGCGTTCATGTCGGAGCCGCGAAACCGCGATCTGATCGCGCGCCTCGCGGACGCCGGGCTGTGCATGGAGGAGCCCGTCGAGCGGGCCGAGCGCTCGACGCTCGCAGGACGTACATTTGTGGTGACCGGCACACACGGTATGAGCCGCAAGGAGATCACGGGTCTGATCGAGCGGCACGGCGGTCGTGTGACGGGAGGCGTATCACGCAGTACGGACTTTCTGGTCGCGGGCGAGAGCCCGGGCTCCAAGCTGGAGCGGGCCAGAGAGCTGGGCGTCCGCGTCATCGATGAGCAGGAGCTGCTCACGCTGTCCGCGTCCGGTGTGAACTGAACCCGATGAGGGGATCCATGACGACATCGCCGCGCACACCCGAGCTCGCGCTTCCGGTAGCTTCGCTGGCCGCACTGCGCGACTCGCTCATCTCTTCGGTAGGTCCCGAGGCCGCGGCCCTCGCGCTTCGGCAGGCAGGACATGCAGCGGGCGACGCTCTGCACCGGATTCTTTCCGGCGGCGATCCTGCCTCGCTGTCGAACCTTCCCGCTGACCGGTTCTGGGCGCAGCTGGCGCGCCTCTTCTCGAGTCGCGGCTGGGGGCAGCTCACGTACTCCCAGGTCCATTCAGGCGTCGGTTCGCTCGAAGCGACGAACTGGGCGGAAGCCCGCGCCGACACGTCCGCAGGCCAGCCATCCTGTCACTTCACCACCGGCGTCCTCGCCAACCTGCTGGGGCAGATTGCAAATGCCGAAGTAGCGGTGCTCGAGGCGGAATGCAGGTCGCGCGGCGATCACCACTGCCGCTTCCTGTTCGGCGGAGCCGATGCGGTGTTTGCCGTGTACGAGAGGATCGCAGCGGGCGATGAACCCGATGCCGCCCTCGCGCGGCTGGGCTGAGTGGGCCGGATTCTCGGCATCGATTACGGCGAGCGAAGAATCGGCATCGCCATCAGCGACCCCACAGCAACGATAGCGCAGCCGCTGACGGTACTCAGGCGACGAGCGGGCAAGCGGCCGCCGATACAGGCGGTCGCGGACCTGATTGCCGAGCACGGCGCCGAGTATATTGTGCTCGGACTGCCGCTCACACTGGCCGGTGACGAAAGCGACTGGACACGCGAAGTGCGTGCATTCGGTGAGAAGCTGGCGGAGCGTGCAGCCATTGGCTTGAGTTTCGCAGACGAGCGCATGACTTCGGTCATGGCTGAGAGTGCGGTGCGCGCGCTCGGGCTGAAGCGCAGTCAGCGTGAGCAGAAGGAGCGCGTCGACTCAGCGGCGGCGGTCATCATTCTGCAGTCGCACCTGGACAGCATGAAGAGGCAGCAGTGATTCGTTCGTACGTGAACAGGTGGCCGGGCGGCGCGGCCGTTTTCATGATATTCGCACTGGCCGCTGCCGGATGCGGCGGAGAGGGCGAGGGCGAGCCGGTGCGCGTGCACGTGCCCTCCGGCGCGTCGTTCAGCCAAGTGACGGACTCGCTCGCGAGCAAGGATATCATTAATACGCCCGCACTGTTCAAGCTGTACGCGCGCGTGAAATCGGCGACAGAATCCGTGAAGCCCGGCACATACGCATTCCAGCGCGGCACGTCCTGGTCGCGAATCCTGGACGATCTCAGCGGAGGCAGGGTGCTCACGGCTCGTGTCGTGATACCGGAAGCATGGGACCTTCGTGGCATCGGCCCGCGCATAGCGGCGGCAACCGGCCTCGACGAAGACACCGTCATGCACGTGCTCACCGATACTGCCATCGCGAACCGGCTCGGAGTGCCGGGCCCGACGCTCGAAGGGTATCTGTATCCAGCGACGTACACGTTCCCCGTCGCCGC
>DATABQ010000105.1:0-2137 GCA_036259495.1 Longimicrobiales bacterium
CGTCATCCCCGCGACACGAACGATGACCGGAGGAATACGGTAGACGCCGGGATTGCGGGCGATGATCACCACCTCGCGGCGCGTCATGCGCGTCCGGCCGCCCGGGATGCTGATCTGCGTCTGCGTGTAATCGCTCGTGCCCAGGATCTCGAGGTCCCGCGAGAGCGCAGGCAGCCGGATCTCCTCGGGCGCGGGGCCGCGCGTCTCCACGGTGATCTGAAGGGTGGTGGTTCCGCCCACGTTGATGCGTCCGGCGCTCAGCTCCGCGGTCACGCGCACAGGGTCCTGGGCGCCCGCACACAGCATCGCGGCACAGAGGAGTGCGGCGAACATCTACCAGTCCCTGAGCACCGGCACGCGCCGCTGGCCGCGCCGCAGCTTCTCGCGCGTGAGCTCGCGCTCGTCCTGCTCGATGGCGCTCAGGATGCGGTCTGCCTGCTCGCGGCTCATCGGCTGGTTCTCCATCTCCGTGCCGCTCTCGTCACCCTCGCCTGCCGGCGATTCCGACTGGCTCGAGCCGCTGCCGCCACCTGCCTGCTCCTGATTCTGCTCGCTCTCGCCGGACTCGTCCTGCTCCTGGTTCTGCTGCTGCGGCATGCTCTGCTGCTGCTGCTCGTTCTCCTCACGCTCCCGCAGCGCCATCTCCAGGTTCCACTTCGCATGCACATCCGCGGGGTCGATGCGCAGGGAACGCTTGTACGCCTCGATCGCGCCGTCCAGAAGCTGGGCCTGCTGCTGGACGTTGTTCTGCGCCCGCGCATCCTCCAGGAACCGGTTGCCGAGGTTGTAGAACGTGCGCTGGCGCAGCTCCGGATCGACACCCTCGAGCGCGCTGCGGAAATGCTCGCCCGCCTCGTCATACCGGCCGAGTGCAAGCAGCGCCGTTCCGAGATTGTAGTGCACCTGCGGCGATGCGTCGCCGCTCTCGACGACGCGCTGGTATGCGGCGACCGCGTCCTCGTACTTCCCTTCCCTGTACAGTCGGTTGCCCTTCTCCAGGTCGCCGATGCCGAATCCCATCGCGGCGAACAGAAGTGCAATGGTCACTGCACGAGCTGTCCGACGCTGCGACGAATGCGACGAGTGCGACGAGTGCGACGAATGCGACGAATGCGACGCCGCTGGACGCTCGAACGTCTGCGAGCGCGATGGCAGCGCGGCGTCTGCGGCATCGTTCGATGCTGCACGGGACCGGCGCGCGCCGCCGTACAGGTACATGTCGAGGGCGAGCAGCACGAGCGCCAGCGCCGCGAAGAGGGCGAATCGTTCGCGCGCTTCGACGCGCTGTGCGCCTTCGCCTGTTTCGCGCTGCATGCCCTGAAGCTCCGAAACGACCCGCGAGAGAGCGGCGGCATCATCCAGGCGCATGTACCGCCCGCCCGTCCGCTCGGCCACGGTCCGGAGCAGGTCTTCATTGAGCCTGGACACAACCATCTGACCGGCTTCGTCATGGATGTAGCCGACCACCTGCCCCGACGCCGGGTCGACATCGGGGACCCGCGCGCCATCGGGCGTACCGACACCGATCGTGATGAACTTCACACCGGCGCGCGCTGCGCGATCGGCAGCGGCTTCAACCCCATCCACCTCCTCGAGCGCCTCACCGTCGCTGAGCAGCACCACGGCCCGCTCGCCGCCCGTCGTCTCCGATCCGCGGACGAGGTCGGTCGCCTGCGCGATCGCCGCGGCCAGAGATGAGCCACCCTGGCTGACCATCTCGGGGTCGAGCGCATCGAGATATAGCCCAAGCGCACTGTGGTCGCTGGTGAGCGGCGACAGGATGTATGCACGGCCCGCGAACACGACCAGACCGAACCGGTCGCCGGGCAGCTCGCGCAGCATGCGGCGCGCGAACAGGCGCGCACGTTCCAGCCGGTTCGGCTCCACGTCTTCCGCGAGCATAGACTTGGAGATGTCCGCAGCAACGACGATGTTGAGCGACAGTGACTGCCCCTGCGCGGTGTCGTAGCCCCAGCGCGGTCCCGCCGCGGCCATTCCGAGCGCTGCACCCGCCAGCACGATCAGGAACAGCCGCGGCAGCGGAAACCCGAGGAGGTCCTGCCCGCCGAGACGGGCGAGTAGATGCGGATCGCTGAACGCGCGTGCGATGCGTTCACGTCGGCGCGCGTAAAGCCAC
>DATABQ010000106.1:0-2121 GCA_036259495.1 Longimicrobiales bacterium
GATCGGGGCGGATCGCAAGGAGCAGTTCGTGGCGGAGGAAGGTGCGCGTGAGGCGCCGACCGTGGAGTTCGAACGGGGGCAGTAATCACCGCCCCTGAAATCCCGATGTGATCGGGAGGCGCCGGTCCTTGCCGAACGCACGCGGTGTGATCTTCACTCCCGGCGCGGCCTGGCGGCGCTTGTACTCGCTGCGGTCGACGAGGGTGACGACGCGGCGGACGACCGCCTCGTCGAAGCCTGCGGCCGTGATCTCCGCTACGCTCCAGTCGTCCTCGACATACCGCTCCAGAATCGCATCGAGAACGGGGTAGGGGGGCAGCGAGTCCTGATCGGTCTGGTCGGGACGCAGCTCCGCCGATGGCGGCTTTTCGATGCTGTTCGCGGGAATCACCGGTCCGCCCGGCTGTTCGTTGCGCCAGCGGCTCAACTCGTACACCAGCGTCTTCGGCACGTCCTTCAATACGGCGAACCCTCCGGCCATGTCGCCGTACAGCGTCGAATAGCCCGTCGCGACTTCGCTCTTGTTGCCGGTCGTGAGCAGCATCCAGCCGAACTTGTTGGACAGCGCCATAAGCAGCATGCCGCGCGCGCGCGCCTGGAGATTCTCCTCCGTGATGCCCGGTTTCGTGCCTCGCAGCTGCGGTTCGAGCACCGTGAGAGCGGCCTGAAACACGGGCTCGATACCGATCTCGAGCAGCTCTATGCCAAGCAGGGCTCCGAGATCCTCCGCGTCGCGCAGGCTGCCCTCGGAGCTGTAGCGGCTGGGGAGTTTCACACCCGTCACGCGATCGCTGCCGAGCGCGTCAGCGGCTACCGCGGCGGCGAGGGCGGAATCGATGCCGCCTGAGACGCCGAGCAGCACATGTGAGAAGCCGTTCTTCTCAACGTAGTCGCGCGTGCCGAGCACCAGCGCTGCGTACACCTCCCTCAGATCATCGTGCGGCAGTGCGGCGGGCGCTGCGTCTGCTCCGGCAGCCGCGGGCGACACGGACGCCGCTGACGCCACTGGTGCCGCCGCCGCCACCGGCACAGGAGCGTCTTCGGGTTCCGTCGGGGCAACATTGTCGTTGCCGGCTGCCAGCTTCTGCGATTCCGGATCGCCTGCGAACAGGCGCGCGACTGTCGCGGGCTCGGCACGGAGTGTGTGGCGGCGCCGCGGATCGTGGAGGCGTGCACGGAAGACCTTCTCCAGCTCGATATCGCAGATGAGCAGATGCTCCTCGAAAGAAGGCGCTTCGGCGAGGAGCTCGCCTTCCGCGCCGAAGATGACGCTGCCGCCGTCGAAGACGAGCTCATCCTGCCCACCGACTAGATTCACGTATGCGATGGCCACCGCGTAGTCGGACGCGCGCGTAGCCAGCATGCGGTGCCTGTCACGCCACTTGCCGCGATGATACGGTGACGCGTTGATGTTGACGATCGCGTCGGCGCCCGCTCGTGCCAGCCGCCCGACCGGGCCGCCGGGCAGCCACATGTCCTCGCAGATGGTAATGCCGACCCACGCGCCGCGGATGCAGACCAGCAGCTCGCCGTCACCGGGCTTGAAGTAGCGCAGCTCGTCGAAGACTCCGTAGTTCGGCAGGCGCTGCTTGTGATAGGTGCCGAGCCACTCACCATCGTGCAGCACGGCCGCGGCGTTGAAGAGATCGAAGCGGCGGTCGGCGAAGCCTACGACGGCGGTGATGCCCTTCGTGAAGGGAGCCATGGCCTCGATGGCTTCGCGGTTCGCTGCGATGAAGCCGGGCTTCAGCAGCAGGTCCTCCGGTGGATAGCCGCATACCGCCAGCTCGGGGAACGCAATCAGGTCCACACCCTGCGACTGCGCAGCCTCCAGCTGACCGCGGATCCTGTCGACGTTGGCGTCTATCGCACCCACAGTCGCATTGATCTGCCCCAGCCCCACCCGCACACGGCTCATCCGGACTCTCCCTCCAAAATCGCTCAGACAACCGCCCCGAAGATCCTATGCACTGCGGTACGCCGCAAGGATTTCCGCGCTCTCGTTTACCCCGCAGCACCGATCCTTTATCTTTCGCGCATCGTTTCGCTACCCGATCACTGGAGCGCGCTTGTACCCGGAACTCTTCCGCATCGGCGATTTCGCCGTGACCACGTTCGGCC
>DATABQ010000107.1:0-4011 GCA_036259495.1 Longimicrobiales bacterium
GGTCTGCGTGCACCGCGATGTTGAGGATGCGGCGCGCGCGGCGTAACGCAGATCCTGATTCACCTATTCGATGTACACGCGCACAGTTCGCTCCGCAATGCGGCGGCCGCGCCAGTCCTCCGCCACGAAGCCGATCGTATACGGGCCGCGCCCATTCCAGTACCACTCCCACGTATCGATCTCATACGACTTGTGCTCGGGATTGTAGTCCCACTCGTTGTACATCCGGCGCTCGACGCCGTCGTCCACGTACCACCAGATGTCGTACTCATCGAGATCGTAGCCGCGTACGCGGGCGCGCAGAGTCTCGTAGCCGTATAGCGTCGCGCCATTGCGCGGCCAGATGATGTCCAGATCGCGATCGCCGATGCCGACCACGTCGTCACACGCGCCGAGCGGCAGCGCGAGCAACGCCGTGAGTGCGATGAGCTTCACGATCCGCCGGCCGGCTCCTGCTGGTCCGAACATGAGGTCCTCCGAGGCTGAGTCTGCCCCATTACACAGTCAGTAGACGTGCCATGACGGTGCAGTACCGTCGAGAGGCGGTGTAAGCGATTCGTTGACAGCGAGTTAGGATGCCGCCGGCAGCGCGGCGGATGCCTCGCGATGCCACCGCCGGCGGACACTGTGGCGTCCCGGCCGCTGGACAGTGCGCAATGGAATGGTTGTGGGGATCGGGATTGGTAACGGGAGTGGTAACGGGAGTGGTAACGGGAGTGGGAACGGGAGTGGGAACGGGAGTGGGAGTGGGAGTGGGAGTGGGAGTGGCGTGCGAGTGGGGGACGTCACTCCAGTTGATTGTCGAGTGGAGGTGTGGTAGGTTCTACTTGGTAACCAAGTGGAGTGGCGGCCGCACCACCTCCGCACCAGCACGACAAACCCGCAGCCGCGCAGGAGCGCGTCATCGGAGCAGGCATGCCACCCAGAGGCGATCTCGTGACGGGCACACTGGACCTGCTGGTCCTGAAGGCGCTCCAGCTGGGCGATGCGCACGGCTGGGGGATCATGGACCGGATCCGCATGACGTCGGGCGACGTGCTCCAGGTGAACCAGGGCTCGCTGTACCCGGCGATCTATCGGCTGAAGCGGGACGGCCTGATCGGGAGCCGCTGGGCGACGACGGAGAACAATCGCAGAGCACGGTACTACATGCTGACGGCGCGCGGCCGTGAACGGCTGGGGGAGGAGCGGCAGGAGTGGCAGCGACTGTCGGAGGCCGTGAATCGCGTACTCGCGACCCGGACGGTGTAGCGTGTCGCTGATGAGGCGTTGGCGCGAGTGGCGGGAGGCGCGCGCGGAGCACAGGGCCGTCGTGGAAGAGATGGAGTTTCACATCGAGCAGGAGACGGAGCACAACCTGCGCAACGGCATGCTGCCTCGTGAAGCGCGCCGGGCCGCGAAGAAGGCGTTCGGCGGAATCGATCGGTATGCGGAAGCGGCACGCGACGAGCGGCCGGGCGCGAAGCTGTGGGACTTCGCGATGTCGTACCTCGACTGGAAGCTGGGCGCGCGCATGCTGCTGAAGTATCCGGGGCTGTCCGTGGTCGGCGGGATAACGCTGGCGGCGGCGATCGGTCTCGGTGCCGGCTGGTTCGAGATGTCGATGCTGATGCTGTACCCGGAGCTGCCGCTGGAGGATGGCGACCGCATCGTGCGCATCGATATCCGTGATGCTGCGGCTTCCGAGGTGGAGCCGCGCGCGCTGTATGAGTTCCACGAGTGGCGCGGCCATCTCACATCGATCGAGCAGCTGGGCGCATATCGCACGATCGAGCGCAACCTGATCACCGACGACGGCATCGTGCAGCCGGTGGTCGTTGCGCAGATCAGTGCGGTCGCGTTTCCGCTCACGCGGGTGCCGCCGCTGCTCGGGCGTCCACTGACCGATGCGGACGAGCAGCCTGGTGCGCCCGACGTGCTCGTGATCGGCCACGATATCTGGCAACGCCGCTTTGGCGGAGCGCGGAACATCATCGGCAGAGAGGTACAGCTCGGCCGGACGACCGTGTCGATCGTCGGAGTCATGCCTGCCGGCTTTGCGTTCCCGCTCAACCATCAGTTGTGGACGCCGCTGCGATCGAGCATGGTGCCGCCCCGCGCGGGCCCGGCCATCGGCCTGTTCGGTCGCCTCGAGGACCGTGCGACGCTGGAGAGTGCGCAGGCGGAGCTGACGGCGATCAGCGCGCGCATGGCCGCGGCGAATCCGGAGACGCATGCACAGCTGCGCCCGCACGTGCTGCCGTTCGCTGCGCCGGCCCCGAATACGGGCTTCGAGCTCCTGCTCGTCAACGTATTCGCGTGGTTCCTGCTCGGCGCCGCATGCGTCAACGTCGCGACTCTGATGTTCGCACGCACGGCGATGCGGGAGCCGGAGATCGTCGTCCGCAACGCGCTGGGCGCGACGCGTGCGCGGGTCATGGGTCAGCTCTTTACCGAGGCGCTAGTGCTCACGTCCGCAGCGGCCATTCTCGGACTCGCCGCGGCCGGCCTCGTGATCGGATACGTCTTCCGCCTGAGCGAGGTCCAGCAGCGGCGGCTTCCGTTCTGGTTCGACAGCGGCATCGAGCCCATCACTCTGCTCTACACGGCCGGTCTGGCTGTCGCGGGCGCTGCCGTCGTGGGTCTGCTCCCGGCGCTCCGGGCGACCGGCAGCGGCGTGCAGGCGAGCCTTGCCCGTATCTCCGCGGGCGGGACGAGCATGCGTTTCGGCGGCGTGTGGTCCGTCGTGATCGTGCTCCAGGTCGCGTTCTCCGTCATCTGTCTGCCGTTCGGCATTGCCGCTGTGCGCGAGGCGGCCGGCGAGCATCGCGTGCGCTCGGAATTTCCGTCGGATGCATTCCTCACGTTCCGCCCGGAGCTGGACAGCGATGCCGGTCCCGCTGCGGCCGCAGAACCGGATCAGGAGGCGGCGAGGGAGCGTACGGAAAGAGTCATCGCTGAGCTCTCGCAGCGACTGGAGAACGAGCCTGGCGTGATCGGCGTCACGGTCGCAGCCGCGCTCCCGGGCACGTACCACCCGCTCCGGCAGGTCGAGGTGCAGCGCGGCGCGGAGGGGCCGGTGCTGGTGGCAGCGAACACCGAAGGCAATCGTGTGCGCATCGCGTCGGTCGGCGCCGACTTCTTCGAAACGTTCCGCATCCCTGTAGCGGCCGGTCGCGCGTTCCACGCAGGCGACGTCGGCGCGCAGAATGGCGTCGTCGTGATCAACGAATCGATGGCGCAGAACCTGGGGGGCAATCCCATCGGAGTACGACTTCGATACGCAGGGCGGGACGATGCCGAGCCGGGGCCGTGGTACGAGGTGGTCGGCGTGGTCGGCAATCTCGGCCTCACGCCGACGGCCCGCGGCGAGGCGGACTACATGTTCTTCCCCGTGTCGGCGGCCGATGCGCGGTTCGTGGCCGTGCATGTGACCGGTGATGCGATGTCGTTCGCGCCGCAGCTGCGTACGATCGCGGCACAGGTGGACCCGGGCCTCCGGATGTACGACGTCCTGTCTCTCCGCGAAGTGATCCGCCGCTACGATCTGCCGGCGCTGCAGATCGTGCTTATTGGCGTCGGTGTTGTGCTCCTCGCGATCCTCCTGTCGGCGGCGAGCCTCTACGCGCTCATGTCGGTGGCCGTCGCGCTGCGGACGCGGGAGATCGGCATCCGGGTGGCGATCGGTGCCAGCTCGCGCGCCGTGCTGTCGTCGCTGTTCGCACGCGCCGCAGCGCAGATCGGCGCAGGGATCATCATCGGCAATCTGCTCGTCGTCGTAATTATTCCCTTCATCGGCATACAGAACATACGCGCGAGCGTCGTGATTCCGCCGATGCTCATCGCGTCCGCGGTGATGGCGCTCGTGGGATTCGTGGCGTGCCTCGTGCCGGGCCGTCGCGCGCTGCGCGTGGAGCCGACGGTGGCGCTGAAGGCGGCGCGCTAACGGACGCGGAACTCACTCTGCAGAATGGCTCAGAGCGACATGCCCATGCTACCGGGGGCGGCAGCCGGCATGTCTCAGCGCGTCAC